>NZ_QPMO01000006.1:0-37953 GCF_003344575.1 Staphylococcus sp. EZ-P03
CCTGTTCCCATGCCGAACACAGAAGTTAAGCTCTTTAGCGCCGATGGTAGTCGGACTTACGTTCCGCAAGAGTAGGACGTTGCCAGGCAATGTATTAAAATGGAGAATTAGCTCAGCTGGGAGAGCATCTGCCTTACAAGCAGAGGGTCGGCGGTTCGAACCCGTCATTCTCCACCATTTAAATAGCCGGCCTAGCTCAACTGGTAGAGCAACTGACTTGTAATCAGTAGGTTGGGGGTTCAAGTCCTCTGGCCGGCACCATCTCAGAGCCATTAGCTCAGTTGGTAGAGCATCTGACTTTTAATCAGAGGGTCAGAGGTTCGAATCCTCTATGGCTCACCATTTAAACGCGGGTGTGGCGGAATTGGCAGACGCACTAGACTTAGGATCTAGCGCCTTACGGCGTGGGGGTTCGACTCCCTTCACCCGCATATAAGCAGAAGTAGTTCAGCGGTAGAATACAACCTTGCCAAGGTTGGGGTCGCGGGTTCGAATCCCGTCTTCTGCTCCATTTTTTTGCCGGGGTGGCGGAACTGGCAGACGCACAGGACTTAAAATCCTGCGATAAGTGATTATCGTACCGGTTCGATTCCGGTCCTCGGCACCAATTAAATAATGCGCCCGTAGCTCAACTGGATAGAGCGTTTGACTACGGATCAAGAGGTTATGGGTTCGACTCCTATCGGGCGCGCTTTATTTCTGCGGGAAGTAGCTCAGCTTGGTAGAGCACTTGGTTTGGGACCAAGGGGTCGTAGGTTCGAATCCTGTCTTCCCGATAACCTTAGAAATTAATATGGGGGCTTAGCTCAGCTGGGAGAGCGCCTGCTTTGCACGCAGGAGGTCAGCGGTTCGATCCCGCTAGTCTCCACCATATATTTCATTACAACATAACAAACTTTACAATGGCGGTGTAGCTCAGCTGGCTAGAGCGTACGGTTCATACCCGTGAGGTCGGGGGTTCGATCCCCTCCACCGCCACTAATTATTAGGTTGTAAAATTATTTAGGACCTTTAGCTCAGTTGGTTAGAGCTAACGGCTCATAACCGTTCGGTCGCAGGTTCGAGTCCTGCAAGGTCCATATAATTTTTTGGAGGAATACCCAAGTCTGGCTGAAGGGATCGGTCTTGAAAACCGACAGGGGCTTAACGGCTCGCGGGGGTTCGAATCCCTCTTCCTCCGCCATTTATAAAATAACATTATCGCGGGATGGAGCAGTTCGGTAGCTCGTCGGGCTCATAACCCGAAGGTCGGTGGTTCAAATCCGCCTCCCGCAATTTTATTATGTTGGTCCCGTAGTGTAGCGGTTAACACGCCTGCCTGTCACGCAGGAGATCGCGGGTTCGATTCCCGTCGGGACCGCCATTCATTAATTTAATTATGGTTCAGTAGCTCAGTTGGTAGAGCAATGGATTGAAGCTCCATGTGTCGGCAGTTCGACTCTGTCCTGAACCATTTTTGCCGGCCTAGCTCAACTGGTAGAGCAACTGACTTGTAATCAGTAGGTTGGGGGTTCAAGTCCTCTGGCCGGCACCATCTCAGGAGGGGTAGCGAAGTGGCTAAACGCGGCGGACTGTAAATCCGCTCCTTCGGGTTCGGCAGTTCGAATCTGCCCCCCTCCACCATCTATTTTAAATAGGGGCATAGTTCAACGGTAGAATAGAGGTCTCCAAAACCTTTGATGTGGGTTCGATTCCTACTGCCCCTGCCATGGCGACTGTGGTGAAGTGGTTAACACATCGGATTGTGGTTCCGACATTCGTGGGTTCGATTCCCATCAGTCGCCCTTTATTATTAATGGGCTATAGCCAAGCGGTAAGGCAACGGACTTTGACTCCGTCACTCACTGGTTCGAATCCAGTTAGCCCAGTTTGCTTTTGGCGGCATAGCCAAGTGGTAAGGCCAAGGTCTGCAAAACCTTTATTCACCGGTTCAAATCCGGTTGCCGCCTCCATGAATTATTATGCGGGAGTAGTTCAACTCTTAGAACACATTCCTTCCCGGAATGAGATATAGGTGTAAATCCTATCTTCCGCTCCATATTTTATTTTATGCGGGAATAGTTCAACTCTTAGAACACGTTCCTTCCCGGAACGAGGTATAGGTGTAAATCCTATTTTCCGCTCCATTTTTAATTTACGCGGGAGTAGTTCAACTCTTAGAACACGTTCCTTCCCGGAACGAGGTATAGGTGCAAATCCTATCTTCCGCTCCATATATTTTATTCATGCGGGAGTAGTTCAACTCTTAGAACACATTCCTTCCCGGAATGAGATATGGGTGTAAATCCTATCTTCCGCTCCAATTATGCCGGTGTGGCGGAATTGGCAGACGCGCGGGACTCAAAATCCCGTTCCAGTCAATGGAGTGCCGGTTCGATCCCGGCCACCGGTATCAGCTTACAAACTTCATAAAAGTTTTAAGAGTAAAACTATTGAGATAATCAATGGTTTTACTCTTTTTTTGGTTCTTCATCTTTTATTGTGGGAAGGTAAAACTCTCTGCCTTCTTGATACACCAAAAGTACAATTGTCTTTAGAATTTATTGTGCCTAAATCGAAAGCATTAATAATAAGATAAAATAGATTAAGTGGCTTTAATGTGGATATA
Organism: Staphylococcus sp. EZ-P03; assembly: GCF_003344575.1. Taxonomy (NCBI): domain Bacteria; kingdom Bacillati; phylum Bacillota; class Bacilli; order Caryophanales; family Staphylococcaceae; genus Staphylococcus; species Staphylococcus sp. EZ-P03. The sequence continues at coordinate 2,609 of NZ_QPMO01000006.1, forward strand.
GAAGCTTTAATATAAAAAAACTTTTGACGTTGGTATTAGTTGATTTAGAAATGAGAATGAAAGGACAACCAGACTCATAAATCGTAAGGTTGTCTATGTGATATTATTCGAAGAATTACAATCAATATTAATTTTTTAAATAATCCTGCCACTACAAAAGGAGAGGGACAAATAATAAGCGGACAAATCTTCACTCTTAAAATATTAATTAAGTTGTTAAAGATGAAATAATTTTTTCTTTGTCTGACCAATATAAAATCGAAAGATTTTCATGTTCTGCAGCTTGGCGAGCTTTATCATTAACAGGGTGATCTATATCATTAGCTATAACAAGCATTCTTGGTAATAAATTATTTCTAGAAGGTCTATTTGTTTTTACATCTCTATACATATAAACATCATTTGTCACTTTATTAAAGTCTAAGTTGTTAGCGAAATTAATAAGTTTTTCTGGTTTAGATTTTGTCCCTGGCAAAATGTAATCGATAGAATACTTTATACCTGATTCACCAGCTACTGACACTTCAGCAGTTCCTCCGATCTCTTCTTCATACAAGAAGTTAAATACATCTTCATAGAATAGAGAGGAAACATTGTTTCTAGATGTTATAGTAAGGTCATAAATTTTTAGTATACCTTGTATTAAATTATGTTTAGACTGAGCAAAACCTTCATTTTTAACATGAGCAATAATTTCGCCTTTTTTTAAAGTTAAATTAAATTGATTTAATATGCTTTGGATTATTCTATTTCTAGCTTTGGTGTTTGTGTTTATATTAGACATCTCTAGTTCGTTTAAAGTTAAACCATCATCTGATAATATGATTGAGTCATCAGGTAAGAAATCAACATATATTCTTATATAATCGTTTATATGATTTCTGAACGGAGTGGTAATTTCTACAGAACTATCTAACTCACCATATTTATAGCTTTGTTTTAACCAGTTAAAATACTCATTCATCTTTTGTTCGGTAGTATCCATTATTTTTCACTCCATTTCCTTTAATTCCTTTTCCATCTTTCAGCCTCCTTTATATAACTTTTTAAAGCTGATGAAAAGATAGGGAACCTGAATGGTTTTATTAATTTCTTAATCCTGCTTTTTCTATTTGTTCATTTATCCAATCGCTATAAGATTCTACATATAAATTAAGCTTTGCATACATATTACAAATACAAATAACGCAAGGGTAATGAATTACCCTATATGCACTTTGTATTTTTATATGCCATGTTCTTTTGTCTAATAATTACCATTGTTTTTGGCTAAATCTTTATTACTATCCATGATGTCACTTCCTTTGATGTTAGATATAAAATTAATTATACAAAATTAGTATACAAATGAGAAGTTGCTTTGTAACCAATTGTTACTTATGTTTCATTCTGCGTATTGTTGCTTTGAATGTTTTGTAATAGAATAAAGGCATTACTTAGTGAACGGAGGATATACAAGTAGCTTATGGCAAAGTCAGAATTAAATATTAAAGTATTTTTAAGCAACATCCTGAATGCGGTAGGAGCAGGTGTTGTTGTAGCATTATTGCCTAATGCATTATTGGGTGAAATTCTTAAAGTTTTTAAAGAGGGCAATCAGTATTTAGAATTAATTTTTCAAATTGTAATTGCTATACAGTCATTTATGGCTTTTATTATTGGTGTACTTGCAGCACATCAATTTAAATTCAGCGGACCTTCAGCTGCAATGATCGGTACTGCCGCAATGATTGGTTCAGGTGCATTGCAGTTTACACCTAAAGGTTTAGCATTAAAAGGAATCGGCGACATTATTAATGTGATTATTGTCGTAATTATTGCATGTCTATTAATTTTGTTATTAAGTGGTCGCTTAGGTTCTCTTGAAATGATTATTTTGCCTGTTGTGATACCAGTAGTTGCTGGTTTTATTGGTTTGACGACATTACCTTATGTCTCAGGTATTACAAAAGCATTAGGCGCTGTGATTCATTCATTTACAGAGCTGAATCCATTACTGATGAGTATCTTAATTGCAATGGCATATTCACTGTTAATGGTTACACCGATTTCAGTAGTGGCTATCGCAACTGCGATTTCATTATCAGGATTAGGCAGCGGTGCAGCTAACTTAGGTATCGTTGCTGCATGTGTAACCTTTATTTGGGGCTCGCTCAGAGTCAATAAAGCAGGTGTAAATATAGTGTTGATTATCGGTGCAGCGAAAATGATGATTCCTGTATATTTCAAGCATCTTATCATTGCAGTACCTTTAGCATTAAACGGTATTGTAGCGGGGTTAGTCGCTTACTTTATCAATGTACAAGGTACACCGATGTCAGCCGGCTTCGGTTATACTGGTCTGGTCGGACCGATCAATGCCTTTAACCGAATGGAAGGGGATGCTTTTACAAATATTATTCTCCTTGTCTTCGGCTACTTTATCATTCCGTTTGTCGCAGGATTTATTATCCATCAAGTCTGCAAGCGCATTTTGCCGGGCTATCATGACGATATTTATAAATTTGAAATACCGAAACAGTAATATTTCAGAGTCTTGTTCCATTCATTTGGGGCAAGGCTTTTTTATTTTAAGTAAATGAAAACGTTTACTCCGCTTAATTATCAGAAAATTTAAAAATAAGTATTGCATATAGATACATATAAACGTATAATAATTCCATGAGTTAAGGAGGACACCACTATGATACAAAAGAAAGCAACGAATATAATTAAGGTTATCATTTGTACCGTATTATTATGCGGATTGATTTTCCCAATCTTCTCAGCAAAAGCGGGTGCTGAAGAACAAGATCAAACATGGGAAAAAATTAAGAAAAGAGGAGAATTAAGAGTCGGGTTATCTGCAGATTATGCCCCATTAGAATTCGAAACAACTAAAAGCGGAAAACGTGAATTTGCGGGTATTGATATCGAACTAGCGAAGAAAATCGCTAAAGATAATCATTTGAAATTAAAGATTGAAAACATGTCATTCGACAGTTTATTAGGGGCTTTGAAAACAGGAAAAATCGATATGATTATTTCTGGTATGACACCTACACCTGAACGTAAAAAAGAAGTCGACTTTTCTGATTCATACTTAAAATCAGGACAATCAATGGTCGTGAAAAAAACAGATTTAGATAAATATAAATCTTTAAGAGACTTTGATAATAAAAGAATCGGAGCTCAAAAACAAACTACACAAGAACAATTAGCCAAAACAGAAATCAGTAATGCAGATGTACATGCTATGACACGTTTGCCTGAAACGATTCTTTCTTTAAAAAGCGGGAAAGTAGACGGCATCATTATTGAAAAACCAGTCGCAGAAGCTTATTTACAACAAAATCCAGAATTAGGATTTGCGAATGTGAAGTTCCATGAACCAGACAAAGACACTTGTATTGCATTGCCTAAAAATTCACCGGTCTTTTTAGCACAATTGAATAAATCAATCAAAGATATGAAAGATCAAGGCTTGATGGAACAATACAAGGAAAAAGCAGCACAATCTATGGAAGAAGACGGCAACTTTTTCACAAAATACAGCTCATTCTTTATTACCGGTATTAAAAACACAATTCTAATCTCAATTGTCGGTGTAGTCTTAGGTGCTTTATTCGGGGCATTGTTCGCATTGATGAAATTAAGTTCTATAAAACCATTAAAATGGTTAGCTTCAGTCTATATCGAATTTATCAGAGGAACACCGTTATTGGTACAAGTATTCTTAGTATTCTTTGGTACAACAGCGGTACTCGGTTGGGATATTTCAGCATTGATTTGCGGTATGATAGCGATGGTTATCAACTGTGCAGCTTATATCGCAGAAATCATCAGAGCTGGTATTAATGCAGTGGATAAAGGACAAACTGAAGCAGCCAGAAGTTTAGGCTTAAGCTATGGTCAGACGATGAAAAATATTATCTTGCCGCAAGCAGTCAAAAACATTCTGCCGGCTTTAGGTAATGAGTTTGTGACAGTGATTAAAGAATCTTCAATTGTATCTGTAATTGGTGTCAGCGAAATTATGTTTAACGCGCAAGTTGTGCAAGGTGCATCCTTCGATCCATTTACACCATTGCTTGTCGCAGCAATTTTATACTTCATCTTAACGTTCACATTATCTAGAGTGATGAACATCTTGGAAGGGAGAATGAAAGTCAGTGATTAATATTAAACATTTAAAGAAGAACTTCGGTGAAAACGAGGTATTAAAAGATATTGAACTAGAAGTTAAAGCAGGCGAAGTGGTTGCGATTATCGGTCCTTCAGGCGGAGGCAAAAGTACATTATTACGTTGTATTAATTTATTAGAAAAACCAGACGGCGGTCAAATCATTTTTGAAGGTACAAACATTCTTGATAAAGGTGTTCATGTAAATGAATTAAGACAGAAAATGGGAATGGTATTTCAAAACTTCAACCTGTTTCCGCATAAAACTGTGTTAGAGAATATTATGTTAGCACCTAAATTGCTTAAACATACAGATTCACAAGAGTTGAAACAAGAAGCACAAGAGCTTTTAAGCAAGGTAGGTCTTGCGGAAAAAGGAGACAGTTATCCTTCTCAATTATCAGGCGGACAAAAACAAAGGGTTGCCATTGCGCGTGCTTTAGCAATGCATCCAGATGTACTGTTGTTTGATGAACCGACTTCAGCACTCGATCCGGAAGTAGTAGGCGATGTATTGCAAGTTATGAAAGATTTGGCAAAAGAAGGAATGACCATGGTTGTGGTTACACATGAAATGAACTTTGCGAAAGACGTCAGCGATAAAGTCGTGTTTATGGCAGACGGTGTAGTAGCAGAAGCTGGTGCACCTTCGCAAATTTTCGGCAATCCGCAACATGAAAGAACACAGCAATTTTTGAAATGTGTATTGTAATTAAGTAAGGGGATGGCAGAAATGATTGAAGTTGGAATAGTAGGCGGAAGCGGATATGGTGCAATTGAATTAATCAGATTACTTCAACATCATCCTGTCGTCCACATCAAATATGTATTTTCACATTCAAAACAAAACGAATCGATAAAAGGCACTTTTTCTCATCTGTATCATAAAGATATTATGTTTACTGAGTTAGATATTGCTGAAGTGGAATGCGATGCGATATTTTTTGCGACACCGTCAAACGTGTGCAAAAAGTTTGTGCCTGACTTGTTAAACAAAGGTATTAAAGTAATAGATTTATCCGGTGATTTCCGTTTGCAAGATCCAGAGATATACCGTCAATATTATGGAGAATATCCATTAGCACAAAAATGGCTGAAACAAGCAGTATATGGTTTAGCTGAACAGCAGGATAATTATCAAGATGTGCAATTAATTGCTAATCCTGGATGTTTTCCAACAGCTTCATTATTAGCATTATCACCCCTTATCAAAGCAGGTGTTATTGATGAGGAACAGATTATTATCGATGCGAAAACAGGCGTTTCAGGGGCAGGGAGAACTATCAAACAGCAGACACACTTTCCAGAGCTGAATGAAAATTTTCAAGCCTATGCGATAGGCAAACATAAGCATACGCCAGAGATTAATCAATTTCTAAGCCAGCTTGCAGGTCATGAGGTTAAAGTCAGATTTACACCGCATCTTGTACCGATGACAAGAGGTATATTAGCAACATGTTATGTATCGTTTAAACGCCCTGTGACAGAAGAAGCAATCAGAAAACTATATCAAGATGAATATGACAGCAAACCTTTTATCAGAATCAGATCAAGTAATAATTTTCCAGCAACTAAAGAAGTCTCAGGCAGCAACTTTTGCGATATCGGACTTTATGTTGATGAAACTAGTCAGACAGGTATCATTATCAGCGTCATTGATAATCTCGTAAAGGGTGCCAGCGGACAAGCAATACAAAATATGAATCGGCTATTCGGATTGAATGAACAAACAGGATTAAATCAAACACCCGTATATCCATAAAAGAAGGTGACAACTATGAATACAACACAACACGCATATAAAGTGATTGAAGCTGGAGATGCGGCATCTCCAAAAGGTTTTAGTTCAGGCGGCATGCATGCAGGATTAAAAAAGAAAAAACGTGATTTCGGCTGGATTGTCAGCGAGGTGCCTGCCAACGCAGCAGGTGTCTATACAGTCAATCCATTTAAAGCAGCACCATTGAAAGTGACAGAACAGACAGTCAAAATACATCAGACATTACGTGCAATTGTAGTGAATTCTGGAGTAGCAAATGCTTGTACAGGTCCAAAAGGCTATCGTGATGCATTAGCCATGCGCAGTAAAGCTGCTCAAGAACTAGAAGTACCTGTGAATGAAGTAGCCATTGCTTCTACAGGTGTCATCGGAACGTTGTTGCCGATGGATGCAATTTATTACGGGTGTTCAAAAATAAAGGAAGCGGCTTATCAAAATAGTCAATACTTTAACGAGGCCATATTAACAACAGATACAACTGCAAAACACATAGCTGTTGAAGTAGAAATTGATCATCAAATTGTCACGATTGGCGGTACAGCCAAAGGTTCAGGTATGATTCATCCTAATATGGCTACTATGTTAGGGTTTATAACTACAGATGCGGTCATTGACAGCAAGCATTTGCAGGGATTATTGAAGGAAGTTGTAGATGACACATTCAATATGATTACCGTGGATGGCGATACGAGTACTAATGATATGGTGCTGGTACTCGCTAATGGGAAAGTATCAACAAATCCCTTAACACCAGAGCATCCAGGTTGGAATCAATTTAAAGCAGCATTTTTGAAAGTTGCGAAACATTTAGCAATCGCTATCGCGAAAGATGGAGAGGGTGCAACTAAACTCGTTAAAGTAAAAGTAAACGGTGCACCGACTAAAACGATTGCGGGTCAAACCGCTAAAGGTATTATCTCTTCAAATCTGGTGAAAACAGCATTATTCGGTGAAGATACTAATGTCGGACGCTTATCTTCAGCAATCGGAAACTTCTATCCGAATGTACGTCCTAATGAAGTCAATATTTGGTTATGCGGTACATTAGTCGTTAATAATGGATTGCCTGCAGACTTTAATGATTCTGAATTAAAAGCACAAATGGGCAATTCTATAATAGACATTACTGCGACTATCGGCAAAGGCAAATATGAACAAGAAGCATTCGGCTGCGACTTATCCTATGATTATGTACGTATCAATGCATCTTATAGAACGTGAGGTCATCTTATGAAATACATCGTATTTAAAATCGGAGGCAGCATCATCGAGAAAATGTCATTATCCGTTTTTGAAGAAATTGCGGAGAGTAAAAAGAAAGGTTACTTCCCACTTATTATTCATGGCGGCGGTCCGATGATTAATAAAGCATTAAAAGAACAAGGCATAGCATCAGAATTTGAAAACGGTATTCGCAAAACAGATTTAGCTACACTCAAAATATTAGTGAATACGTTATTGTGCAAAGTCAATGTGGATTTAGTGGAACAAGCCAATACCTCATCCCAGCAGTTCATCGGGATTAACGGTGCTTACTTTCCATTGTTTAAATGCCATCCCTTCAACAAAGCATTAGGATATGTGGCAGTGCCTGACTCAGTTAATACTGAAGCATTAAAACAGTTATGCAGCGCTTATATACCGATCATGGCATCTGTCGGGCGTTATCATAATCAATTTTATAATGTAAATGCGGATACACTTGCTTATAAAGTTGCATCTGCTTTGAAAGCGCCTTTAGTCATATTAAGCGATATTCCGGGTGTGTTGGATAATGGGGAAGTGCTACCAACCATTCAACAAGAGAATCTGGATACATTAATTCAATCTAATATTGTATACGGCGGTATGATTCCTAAACTTAAAGATGCTTCTGAAGCATTGGATGAAGGGTGCCCGAAAGTTATGATTGTACCAGGATACGAACCGCATATTATCGCAGACTATTTTAAAGGACACTCCATAGGAACAACCATTCAAAAATAAATATGATTAAAAGCTGGTGCATCTGCATCGGCTTTTATTTTTGAAGAATTTCTTCAATTTCACTGTACAATTTGTGTTAAAATACAGAATGGACCATTAATATGGAGGCATTATGGTGGATAATAAACAATTAAAGAGAGAAATAATAGATTATGCGCATCAAATCGGTATCGACAGTATCGGTTTTACGACTGCAGATCCCTTTGATGAGCTGAAACAAAAGTTAGTAGACTATCATGCCAAAGGTTATGCATCTGGTTTTGAAGAACCTAATATTGAATTAAGAGTCAACCCTAAGTTATCGATGCCGACAGCAAGATCCATTATAGCGATAGCAGTGGGTTATCCAAATAAATTAAAAGGCGCACCGAAAAGTGTACGCGGCGACCGCAGAGGTATGTTCGCAAGAGCTTCATGGGGTCAAGATTATCATACAATTATGCGTAAACGTTTAGATCAGCTCGGTGCATTCATTAAGGAAAAAGTACCTGATGTAGAAATGTTATCGATGGTAGATACAGGCGTATTGTCAGATCGTGCAGTCGCAGAACGTGCTGGACTTGGTTTTACAGGCAGAAACGGCTTCGTTATCAATCCAGATTTAGGTACATGGACATATTTAGGAGAAATGCTGGTCAGTATTCCGTTTGAACCTGATGATCCGCTGCTGGACAGCTGCGGTGATTGTACAATATGTGTAGATAGATGTCCTACAGGCGCTTTAGTAGGAGACGGTCAATTAAACAGCCAAAAATGTATTTCATTTTTAACACAAACTAAAGGTTATCTGCCGGATGAATACCGTTATAAAATCGGCAACCGCCTTTATGGCTGTGATACATGCCAACAAGTATGTCCGAAAAACAGAGGTATTAATACTGAACACGATGATATTGTATTAGAACCAGAAATACTTAAACCGAGATTGATTCCATTGCTTCAGATGAGCAATAAAGAGTTTAAAAATACTTATGGTCATTTAGCTGGAGCATGGAGAGGCAAGAAGCCGATTCAACGCAATGCCATTGTCGCACTTGCACACTTTAATGAGACATCAGCGATTCCAGAGCTGAAAGAAGTCGCACTTAATGACCCGAGACCTATGATCAGAGGGACAGCGTACTGGGCTATCGGTCAAATTGCAGGCGAAGACGAACGCACCTTTATCGAAACTAACTTTGATGACGAAGAAAAAGAAGTTCAAGAAGAAATGTTAAAAGGATTAGAAAAGAGGAATTAACTTATCATGACGAACCATGTCGTTTTATACCAACCCCAAATACCAGCCAATACCGGCAATATTGCGAGAACATGTGCAGGAACAGATACCCATTTGCATCTGATTAAGCCTTTAGGTTTCAGCACAGATGATAAAATGCTGAAGCGGGCAGGATTAGATTACTGGGTACATGTCAATATTACGTATTATGACAGTATCGAAGCATTCTTCGAACAAACAAATGGACACTATTACTTAATTACTAAGTTCGGTCAAACAACCTTTACTGATTTTGACTATTCAGATTCAGATGAAGATCATTACTTTGTATTTGGGCGAGAAACGACTGGATTGCCGGACTGGGTGAAAGAAAAATATGCGGACACAGCTTTAAGAATACCAATGAACGACCATATCCGTTCTTTAAACTTATCCAACACGGCTGCAATTTTAGTATATGAAGCGCTAAGACAGCAAAACTATCCGAATTTGCATTAGTAAATTTTTAGATTGAGTGAAAAATCGATACACAAAAGGTATAATAGAGTTGAATTCACTGTATACAAATGCGTTTATTGCTATGATAGAGAGGGTAAATAATGTAGCAAATAACGCTATATACGAACTGAGAATAATTAGAGGAGTGTACATTATGGCAATGAACTTTAAGGTTTTTCCAACTGCAGATAAAGCAGCACGTTATTCTGCGGATATTATCAGAAAGACATTTAATAATAATCCAACAACAATCATGGGTGTGCATCTAGCAGATGATAATGCACCTGTTTTAGAAGACTTAAAACAAAATGTGTTGAGAAATCCAGTGGATTTCAGTCAAATCAACATTTTAGATTATGATGAAAATAAATCATACTACGAAACATTAGGTGTGCCTAGCACACAAGTTTACAGCTTATCATACAATGATGGTGTCGTAGACTTTATCGAAGAAAATATCAAATCAAAAGAAAATAAAGCAAAATTCACATTGCAAGTTTTAACAATCAACGATAAAGGCAGCTTAGATATTGCAGTGAAATCCGGAGTAATGCCTGCACGTGAAGTGATTTTAGTCGTGACTGGACCGGAAAAAGCGGAATTAGTGAAAAAATTATACGAAGAAAATGGTAACTCAAGCTACGTGCCATCTGACTTAAAAGCACACCGTATGGTCAATGTAATTTTAGATGAAGCAGCAGCTGAAGGCTTGCCAGAAGATGTACGTCATTATTTCACTGAGCGTTTTGCTTAAGGAAATCAAATAAAGCAGAAGTATCCGAGTTATGTTGAAGGATTTCGATATAACTCGGATTTTTGTTTGTATTCTTAAATCAATTCATTTATTATTTTTATGAGCGAGTAATATCAGAAAGGAACATTACCATGCAAAACTTACATAAACATTGGAAATTATTAATGATCATTACGTTCATTGTCAGTTTGCTGTCTATAAAAGGATTTCCAATTGCACTAGGCGCATTATATCTGCCAGTACTTTTCAGAGTAGTAAAACTGCAAATGAATCTTTCAGAAGGGTTAGTCAGTCAAAGAGATCCGCAGTTATTTATCAAAAGCAATCAAAAGGGTGTTATTATCAGTGTCATCTGCTGTATTGCGGTAACTTTTATTTTGTTTAAACCTCTAGGTGCATTCTATGCGAGTTTAACGGGCTTTTTAGGCACTTTAATCACACTGAGTCCAATTCTATTAGTCATCAGTATTATCCTTTATATCCTTACAGCTGTTGCAGTAATACAAGCAGTTAAACACTACTTTGCGGCAAAACAATAAATCAAATACGTATATTCAATCGAGCTTAGTTTTGACTAGGCTCTTTTTTGTTACATAATACATTATCAGAGAAGTTGGAAACATTAATGAAAGCGTTAACTATATAGCGATTTAATTTAAAAAGGTTTAATGCTATACTTGTGATAAATACCATTCAAAAAGGGGAGACAAGTCAAATGTCAGTAAGAATTGAGCATGATACTTTTGGAGAAATCGAAGTACCTGGAGATAAGTTCTGGGGTGCACAAACTGAAAGAAGTAAACGTAATTTCCCAGTCGGTAAAGAACGTATGCCGATTGAAGTTGTGTATGGCTTTGCACAATTAAAACGTGCAGCAGCATTAGCAAACTTTGAACTAGGCAAATTAAGCGAAGATAAAAAAGATGCAATTGTCTTTGCATGCGATCGTGTGATTAAAGGGGAATTAGATGAACATTTCCCATTAGTAGTATGGCAAACAGGAAGCGGTACGCAAAGCAACATGAACGTCAACGAAGTTGTCAGCTATGTGGCGAATGATTACTTGAAAAAACACGGCAGCGAAGATACAGTACATCCAAATGACGATGTCAACAAATCACAAAGTTCAAACGATACATTCCCAACAGCAATGCATGTCGCTTTATACCATGAAATCGAATCAAACTTGGAACCTGCGTTGAAACAATTGCGCGATACATTTGAAAAGAAAGAAAAAGACTTCCATGACATTATTAAAATCGGCCGTACACACTTGCAAGATGCTACACCGATTCGTTTAGGACAAGAAATCAGCGGATGGCGCTATATGCTCGATAAATGCGAACAATTATTAGGGGAATCAAAAGCGCATTTATTAAGCTTAGCAATCGGCGGTACTGCAGTTGGTACAGGTATCAACGCGCATCCTAAATTCGGCGATATGGTAGCAGCAAACATTAAAGAAAATACAGGCTATCCATTCGTATCATCAGAAAATAAATTCCATGCGTTGACAGCACATGATGAAGTGGTTCAATTACACGGTTCATTAAAAGCTTTAGCAGCTGACTTGATGAAAATTGCGAACGATATCCGCTGGTTAGCTTCAGGTCCGCGTGCAGGTTTAGCTGAAATCAGCATTCCTGAAAACGAACCAGGTTCTTCAATCATGCCTGGTAAAGTGAACCCGACACAATGTGAAATGTTGACGATGGTGTCAGTTCAAGTTATGGGTAACGATACAGTTGTAGGTATTGCCGCATCACAAGGAAACTTTGAATTAAATGTCTTCAAACCAGTGATTATGGACAATACATTACAATCTATTTACCTATTAGCAGACGGTATGAGAACATTTGATGAAAACTGTGCACAAGGCATTGAACCGATTGAAGAAAACATCGATCAATATTTAAATCGTTCATTGATGCTTGTGACTGCATTGAACCCGCATATCGGTTACGAAAAAGCAGCTTCAATTGCGAAAAATGCACATAAACAAGGCATTACTTTAAAACAATCAGCAATTGATTCAGGTTATCTGACTGAAGAGCAATTTGATGAATGGATTAAACCTGAAAACATGGTAGAACCAAAAGAATAAAATAGATAATCAAGAAATAAAAGGAGAGGGCGCAATGCCTTCTCCTTTTATTTCTTGTCATCCAATGAAACAGAAATCAATTGTTTTGTCAGCGGATGTGTAAATTCAATTTTATGACTGTGCAAGCGCAATTTTCTTAGTTTAGAATCGCCGTATAAAGGGTCTCCAAGAACTGGATGACCGATTGCGGCTAAATGTACACGGATTTGATGTGTACGTCCTGTATCCAGCTTAATATCTAGTTCACATTCGTTTTCTTTAAGCATGCGTGCATCTAAAATGTGCGTAACAGCATGTTGACCTGTTGGCGAGACTCTTCTGCGGTTCGGATGAAACTTGTCTTTACCGATAGGTTGATCGATCGTTTGCGGTTTTAACGGCAGTTGGCTTTTAACTACTGCTTTATAAATACGTGCAATCTGATTGTCTTCTAACATACGGTCAAGCAGCTTTTTCATCAATGGGTTTTTCGCCACAATCAACAAGCCGACAGTTTCTTGGTCTAGACGATGAATCGGTTCGACATAATCACTGTCAATCGTGTATATGACATGGTTCATCAGTGTGTTGCTTTCTTTTAAATCATTCGGATGCGTTTTTACGCCTTTAGGCTTCTTGATAATCGCAATATCCTCATCTTCATAATAAACATCCGCATAACGGTAACTCGGCAAATAGTTGCTGACTTCGTCAGGCGTAGGCACAAAGACTTGATCGCCTTGTGCAGCTTTATCTGTTAATTTAGCTTCCTTGCCATTAATCGTAATGGCTTTTGACATATTTAATTGATGCAGTTCTTTTTTAGGTAATTTCACATCTTGAAAAATTTCACGCAATGTATAGCCATTGTATTGTTCAGGTACTTTAAATTCCATAATGTCCTCCTCGATTATTACTTAATATCATAACATATTCTGTTAGTAATGCGTCGAGACTTGAAGTAGAATGCTATCGTTAAGATAGCTGAATCGGTATAATATAGATAAATTGACATTGAGAGGTGACGCTTTTTGGTTAAACCGACACGCCTTGCTTTATTAAAGGAAATCGCTGAATATCTGAATGAAGAAACAGAAATCTATACGATGATGCATGGTGCTTTACGGCTATTAGTGGAAGGCAGTGCTTTTACTACCGGCTGGATTTTCTTTATCAACGAAGATGGGCAGCAAGAAATGGCAGCGGACTATCATTTGCCGCCTTCTTTGATGAAAAATGAATGCCAAGGTATGAATGAAGGCACTTGCTGGTGCGTACAAGCTTACCATAGCGAAAAACTGATGAAGGCTTCAAATATTATCCATTGTTCCAGAATCAGTGCAGCCAATCAAGCGTATCTTGACGAATCAGAAGGGATTACACATCATGCGACAGTCCCGCTGCGATCAGGCAGTGAACGTTTCGGGTTGTTAAACGTAGCTTCGCCTTATACCGAGAAATACTCAGAAGAAGATTTAGAGTTGCTCGAATCAGTAGCATTTCAAATCGGTTCGACTATTAAGAGAATCGAACTGACGAATAAAGAGAAAGAAGCAGCACGTTTAAATGAGCGCAACCGTTTGGCACGTGATTTGCATGATTCAGTCAATCAAATGCTGTTCTCTTTAAAATTAACGGCACATGCGGCTTATGGTATGACTAAGGAGCCTGTAGCAAAGAAAGCCTTTGAAACGATTGAAACAACAAGCCAGCAAGCAGTTAATGAAATGCGGGCTTTGATATGGCAATTAAAACCGATAGGCTTAGAACACGGTTTAGTCAGTGCATTAAAACAATACTGCAAACTGATTGGTATTCAGCCGGATATTGAAGTAGAAGGTTTGATTGATTTATCCAGCACAGTGGAAGAACATATTTATCGCATCTTGCAAGAAACCATGAATAATGTTAAAAAACATGCACAAACCAGCCAAGCTTATATCTTACTGCACCAAAAAGATAAACAATTTGAAGTAGTTATTTCAGATCATGGTGTGGGTTTCAATCCAGAATGGGTCAACCAGACTTCTCATGGTATTCATAATATGCGCCAGCGTATCAAACAAATACAGGGAAGTATTGATATTAATTCTAAGTTAAATCAAGGAACGACAATTCGTTTGAATGTACCTTTAACGTCGGCAAAGAAGGAGATAAATCATGAACCAAGTAGTTTTGATAGATGATCATTACATTGTTCGGCAAGGCCTTGAATTTTTAATTTCAACAATTGATGATTTAACAGTTCAAGGGTCATTTGCGAACGGAAAAGAATTTATCGACAGCTTGCAAAATACAGATACCTATCCAGATATTGTTCTGCTCGATTTGGTTATGCCGGAAATGAACGGCATTGAAGTAACCGAAATGTTAAAAGCACATTATCCGGATATTAAGATTCTAGTACTGACAAGCTATGCGGATGACGAACATGTCATTTCAGCGCTCAATAAAGGTGCTGACGGTTATGAAATGAAAGATGTAGAACCAGAGGCCTTGATTGATTCCATACATAAGGTACTGCAAGGTGAAAGAATCATTCACCCAGAGGTTCAAAAAGTAATGGATGATGTAGCTAGAAAACCTCATCATATTAACAAACTGTCAAATAGAGAAAAAGACGTACTAAAAGAAATGGCAAAAGGCAAAACCAACCGAGAAATAGCAGAAGCTTTATTTGTATCGGAGAAAACGATCAAAACACATGTGAGCCATATTTTTTCTAAATTACAAGTCACAGATAGAACCCAAGCAGCAATTTATGCGATGGAAAACAAATTAATTTAATTTATTAAAAACGTGCAGAAAAGGCGAAATCAAAACCTTTTTCTGCACGTTTTCTTTGTCATGTAAAAATATAAGTAAGATATATATTTACTATTTCTGAAAAATCTGACTATAATATATATAACTAAATAAAAGGGGGATGGAGCCAATGAAAAGCAAAAACTTAACAATGAATATTGTCATTGCTTTAATTGCAGGGATTATCATTGGATCGATTTGCGATATTTATGCGCAAACAAGTTTAGTTAATGGGGTAGACCAGTATTTCTTTAATACCGTCGGTCAAATTTTCTTGAACTTGATCTTTATGCTCGTTGTTCCAGTGGTCTTTGTTTCAATTGTGCTTGGCGTTGTCGGTGTAGGGGATCCGAAATTACTCGGAGGCATCGGCTTGAAGACTTTGATTTTCTTTTTATGTACAACGGCAATAGCGATTACTATTGCAATTGTATTGGCATTGATTGTTAAACCAGGTGCAGGACATTCTGATTTAATGAAAAGTGCAGATGTATCATCGTATCAAAAGACATTAGATAAACAAAACGAAGGTGCAGATGCACCTGCAAAACAAACATTTGATCAAACATTGATTAATCTGTTTCCGAAAAATCCAGTTGAAGCCATGACACAAGGCAACATGCTGCAAGTCATTACGTTTTCAATATTTATCGGAATCGGAATTATGATTATGGGAGAAAAAGCACTCATTGTTCGGCAGTTCTTTGAACAATTCAATGAGGTGCTGATGTATATAATCTCTATGATTATGCGTGTATTTGCGCCGATTGGAACATTTTGTTTAGTCGCACATGCTTTTACAGGTGCAGGCTTAGGCGCAATCCGTCAGCTTGGATTGTACTTTATCGTTGTGCTTGCTGCGTTGATTTTACACTTCTTCTTAATCTACGGCGGTACTATCAAATTCATAGCTAAAGATAGTCCGATTAAATTCTTCAAAGGATTTATTCCGGCTATTACAATCGGTTTCGGCGGTTCAAGTTCTAATGCGGCTTTGCCGGTTTCAATGGAATGTACGAAGAAAATGGGGGTCAGACCAGCGATTGCTTCATTTGTGCAGCCGTTGGGGGCAACCATCAACATGGATGGTACAGCGATTATGCAAGGGGTAGCAACTGTATTCATCGCACAAATATCTGGGGCTGACTTGACCATTATTCAAATCTTGACAGTAATTACGATTGCAGTCATTGCAAGTATCGGAACTGCAGGTGTGCCAGGTGTAGGTTTAATTATGTTAGCTATGGTGTTAACAGCAGTAGATTTAAATCCAGCCGCAATCGGCATCATCATCGGTATCGACAGACTGCTCGATATGACGCGTACCGCTGTCAATATTACAGGGGATGCTGCATGTGCCTTTATGATTTCAAAGCAAGAAGATAGAAAAGAATTAAAGCGTGTATAGTTTTTATTTTGGATTGGGATGAAACAAATTCATCTCAATCTTTTTTTGACTTAAATACACTTTATACAACTGAAATAAATATTTCTAATTTAAGGTAATATTAACTTAAAAAGCAAAAATGACTTGAAAAATCGCAAAATTTCGCCATAATAGAGTAAGAGCTAAAAATCCTAATCAAAATGACCGAGATACTCTATTTCATAGGGATACCGGTGAAAATATAAGCGGAAAAGTGTTTGATTATTTTGATAATTTCGGCTTTAACAAAATACGTTATAAATACGATTTCGGTCTTTTAATTTTTGTTATTTTGTATTAAGATGTAATTTGTGTTTCAAGAAATGTGTATAATTGCAATTTCTTGCGTACGGAAGAATCACATAATAGAAAGGTAGAGTAATGATGGATAGACAAAGTTTTACAGATTTAATTCAAACAAAGTTCAAAATGGTGAGAATAGAAGCAGGCTATACTCAAGATACAATGGCTCAAACGATAGGCTTATCTAAAAAAACCCTTGTTCAAATTGAGAAAGAGCGCGTCTTACCTAACTGGACAACATGTGTTTCAATTTGTGCTTTATTCAGAGACTCAGATGTCTTAAACAGCACATTCGGATGTGATCCATTAGAAATCGTTCAAACGATTTCCAGAAATCATTGTGCATATCCTAAACATTCAACAACAAGCGACATTTATTGGAATACATTGGATGCTAAAAACGGATTTATTTTACAAAGCAACAAAGTCAGTGAAATCTACCGCGTATTAAATAAGGATAAACAACCTATTTTTGGAACTTCTAAATTAAGAGAAGCCGAAACATACTTCGGAAGAATCTCTAAAGATGAATTAGTGCATGCTTAATTCATAACTGATAAAGAGTGATAACAGAATCTTTTGCAGAGATTGATACACTTTTTAACGATTTGAATCATGATACTTAAAAGATTGGTGGCTCTGGTCATCAATCTTTTTTTATTTGGCGAAACCTCTCAATTGTGAATGGATTCCAATCTATTGTAGTATTATTAATACGAGTGTCAGTAAAAGGAGATAAAATTATGCACGCATTTTTAGTCATATTATTTATGATTGCTATCGGTGCAATTATAGGCGGGGTCACGAATATCATCGCTATCAAAATGTTATTCCACCCGCAAAAAGCCTATCATATAGGCAAGTGGAGAATTCCTTTCACGCCAGGTTTAGTACCTAAGCGCAGAGAAGAAATCGCAAATAAAATCGGACGTGTGATTGAAGAACACCTGATTACAGAAGATTTAATCAAAGAAAAAATCAGTTCAACGAGTGCCAGAACAGCAATAGAAAGCTTTATAGGGCAGCAAATGCATAAGTTAAGCAATGACAAGGCAACATTGCAGAATTTTGCACAGTCTTTAGATATTGACTTAGAACAAGCAGCACAAACTAAAGTACAGCGTGTGATTGATGAAAAGTTAACCCAATATTATCAAGAAAATGGCCAACAAGAAATTCACCAATTATTACCTGAATCATTAGAACAAGAAATTGATGAAAAAGTTGAAGCCTTAACACCGTTATTATGCGACCGTGCTCGTATTTATTTATCCTCTTCAAAAGGGGAAGAAGATATATACAATATGCTCGATACGTTTTTTGCAGAAAAAGGCAAAATTGTCGGCTTGCTTCAAATGTTTATGACGAAAGAAAGTATTGCTGAACGTATCCAAATGGAATTAATCCGTTTAACCAATCATCCGAAAGCACGTAAAATAGCAGCACAGCTGATTCGAAACGAATATCAGACTTTAAAAGAAAAGCCGCTTGATCATGTGTTGTCGCCTGCACAATTCAATAACATTAAAGATAAAGCAACACCGATTATCATGGCTTATATCGATATACCGACTAAAGTTAATCAACCATTAAAAGAACTTGCGCCTGGACTTGTGGCTTATGCAGAGCAGCATGCAGCTGGCTATATGACAGATTTAATCGTCAATAAAGCAGCTGAGCATATCTCATCCATTATGAAGCAAGTGAATCTCAGCGGTATTGTTGAAGAACAAATCAATTCATTCGATTTGGATTATATTGAACGTTTAATCATTGATATTGCCAACAAAGAATTGAATCTGATTATGCTGCTTGGTTTCATTCTTGGCGGTATTATCGGCTGTTTCCAAGGAATTATCGCTTTATTTGTTTAAAACAGCAATGTCTGGGAATGTATTAAAGGGCAGTTAATAGCAGTGATGATTAAATGTTTCGACAGTGTTAAACATTTATGTTATGTTTATTGACGACGTAGTAAAATAACTAATAGGAGTGAATTTGAAATGGCAGTAGATTTACAAGAACAAGCACACAAATTAGAAGAGGCTTTAAGAGAAAGCAAAGAGTATCAAGCAATTAAAGATGCTTACGATAAAGTTAAAGCCAACGAAGAATCTAAAAAGTTATTCGATGAGTTCCGTGAAACACAATTGAAATTCCAACAAATGCAAATGCAAGGTGAACAAATCGAAGAAGATGACTTGAAAAAAGCTCAAGAGCAAGCACAAGCAATTGAAAAAGACGAAAACATTGCTGAGCTTATGTCTGCTGAACAACAAATGAGCCAAGTATTCCAAGAAATCAACCAAATCATCGTAAAACCTTTAGATGAAGTTTACGCTGAAGACGAAAAATAAGGTTTAAATTTCTCACTGTCGGAGTAGTTTCCGACAGTTTTTTTATGTCTTTTTGAACCTAAGTTCTTTAGACCGTTAACGCGTAGTATGGTAAAATAAGATGATACTTTGGTTGCGAAAACATTGAATTTTACATAAGTAATTGAAAATATGGATGATATATTGAAAAGGAGCTTACCAATATGGTGAAATTTATTCATTGTGCAGATTTACACCTGGATAGTCCGTTTAAAACGCATAGTCATTTGAGTGAAAACATTTATGAAGATGTTAAAAGAAGTACATACGAAAGTTTTAAATCTATTGTCAACTTTGCATTGCAAGAAGAAGTGGACTTTATCGTAATTGCCGGAGATGTATTCAATCATCGAAATCGTACATTGAAAGCAGAAGTATTTTTAAAAGAACAATTTGAACGCTTAAAGAAAGAACAGATATTTGTTTATATGTGCCACGGCAATCATGATCCGCTTTCTGATAATGTTACAACAGATTGGCCGGAGAATGTTTCGGTATTCGATAAAAATGTTGAAACATATCAAACCATCACAAAGGGCGGAGAAAAGATTTATCTTCATGGTTTCAGTTATCAAGATGAAGCAAGCTATGAAAATAAATTAGATGAGTATCCTTCCAGTCAAGGCGAGAAAGGCCTGCATATCGGTGTATTACACGGTACTTACAGCAAATCCTCAACAAAACACCGCTATACTGAGTTTCGTTTAGAAGATTTGAATTCTAAGTTGTATCATTACTGGGCATTAGGTCATATTCATGAGCGTCAGCAGCTTAATGATATGCCGCCGACATTTTATCCCGGCAATACGCAAGGCCGCCATTTCAATGAAATGGGCGACAAAGGTTTCTTGTTAGTTGAAGGAGATGAGTTCAAATTAAATGTCGAATTCAAACCTTCGCATTATATTCGCTTTGATGAAGTGAAAATCGAAACAGAAGCAACGACAAAACAAGAGATTTACGACGTTATTCAAAAATTCAAAGATCAAGTGCGTAAGCAAGGCAAAGCTTTCTACAGAGTTTACCTTGAAATCGACAGTGATGAACCTGTCCCTGCACAAGATTTGCAGCAAGTTGAAGAAATGTTGAAAGAATATGAAGAGAATGAAAAGAACTTTGTGTTTATTGAATCATTGATTGTATCTTATAAAGATGACGATGCAAGACCATTAGAACAAGAATTCTCTCAAGAGTTAAAAGCGGATGAAGCCGTTTTCGATCAAGCAATGAATGAATTGTATCTCAATCCTAAGGCTTCGAGATTCTTGGATAATTATGATGACTTCGATAAGACAGAATTGATTAATCGTGCTGAGGCATTGCTTAAATCGGATTTGAGAGGTGATAGATCATGAAGATTCTTGCATTAGACATTTATGGATACGGTAAATTTGTTGAAAGAAAGATTAAATTCAACAAAACATTAACACAGATTTTCGGTGAAAACGAAGCGGGTAAATCTACGATTCAAGCCTTTATCCACTCTATTTTGTTCGGCTTCCCGACTAAACGCGAAAACGAACCGCGCTTTGAACCGAGATTAGGCAATCAATACGGCGGTAAATTATATCTTCAATTAGATGACGGCCAAAAGATTGAAGTTGAGCGTGTGAAAGGTGCAGCACAAGGTGATGTGAAAGTCTTTCTTGAAAACGGCGGTATCCGTGATGAAGAGTGGCTTAGAAATAAATTAAATTATATCGATAAAAATACGTACAAAGGTATTTATTCCTTCGACGTTTTAGGTCTGCAAAATATTCATCGCAATATGGATGAAAAACAGCTGCAAGAATATTTGCTGCAAGCAGGGGCATTAGGCTCTACACAATTTACAACAATGCGTGAACAGTTAGAAACACAAAAAGCAGAGTTGTATAAACGCTCAGGCAAGAATCCAATCATTAATCAGCAGTTAGAACAGCTGAATGACCTTCAAAATCAAATCAGAGCGCATGAAAGCGAACTTGAGTCATATCATAGTCTGATTGATGAACGTGATAAAGCAGAGCGCCGATTAGACCATTTGAAACAAAATTTAATGCAGCTGTCTAAGATGCATGAGTCGAAACAAAAAGAATTAGCATTGCTGGATCAAGCACAAGAATGGAAAGCGTTAGAGCATGAATTGAATATCGAACCGCTTGATTTCCCTGAACAAGGTATCGAGCGTTATGAAGCGTCTAAAGCACGTGAAGACCAGCTTAAAAAAGATATTAGCTTGCGCAGTGAAAAGCTTGAACAATTGCAAAATGAAAACGAACATATTACTGTGCCTAAACAGATTGATATCGAAGCATTAGATAATATTGTGAAACAAGAAGATGAAATCAAACAAAAAGAAACGCAGTTGCATGCGCTAAATAAAGAAATCGAAGATAAAACAAGAGAAATCGAAGGCTTAAAATCTAATATCGGATGGCAAGAAGACCATGAAAATATTGATACGTCTGATAGTGTGAAAAGCTTTGTCAGCAAACAAATTTCTAAGAAGAACGATCAATCATCTTATATTACGCAGCTTGAACGTACGTTAGAAGAACAGCAAATCGAACAAGCGAATAACGATGAAGAAAAAGAAGCGGTTGAAGCGGCGCTTGTTTCTGATGAAGTTTTCGACAAGAAAAAACAATATAATCAGCAATCTATTGAACTTGGCGAAAAGAAAAATCTATATCAAAAAATGAAAGAAGCATTTGATACAGAACAAGAAGAACGTAATCGCAAACAAAAAACAACACGCATCATCTTTATTATATTAGCACTTATAAGTGCTGGTTTAGCAGCGTTCTCATTTGTGACTCAAGCAATGTTGTTTGCGGTGATATTTGTCATTGCGGCAATCGGCTTTGTGGTTGGAGCTATCTTGTTTAAATCATCAGAAATCGGTCATAGCGAGACATTCTCAAATGAAATTGCACAATTGGAACAGCAAAATGCTGATTTAGAACAAAACTATGACTTAGATTTTGATTTAGATGAACAATATCGCTTAAGAGAACAAAATCACAGTGTGAATAAAGCGATAGATGTATTACGTTCTAAAATCGAATTGACCGAAGATAAGTTGAAAGAAGCAAAACAAAATTTTGAACACTTCGATAAAAACATTCAAGAAGTCAAATCCGACTTGCATGTCTCTGACAAAATGTCTGATGATTTGATTATTGACGGTGTTAAAACTATTGAACGTATTCAAACATTAAAACAACGTGTTGCAGAATTAACAGATCAGCAAAAAGCATTGAAAGAAGAAGTAGATACATTCTATAACCATGCAGAAGCGGTCACAAAAAATCAATTAACAAGTTTTAATGCCTTAGCATTATTCCATGATACGAAACGCTGGTTAAAAGAAGCTGAAGATAATAAAACAAAATGGAAACGTAATGATGAAGACATCCAATTATTGACTAAAGAAATCGAACAATTGAATGAACGTTTAAATGAGCATCAACAGTCTATCGAAAGTTTATTCAATTTTGTCAATGTAGGGGATGAAGAAGCATTCTATCGTTATCATAACCGTTATACAACTTATAAAGATAACCACAGCCGATATCAAGATTTAAACAAATACTTGGAAAATCAAAATATGATGTATGACGATGCTTCTGATTTAAGTGCAAAAACAAAAGTGCAATTAGAAGATGAAAACAATGTCTTAGCTTCTCAAGTTGATGAATACAATGATAAGTATCTTGCATTGCAAACAGAAGTCAGTGATTTGAATGCGCAAATCAAGCATATGGAAACTGACGACACATTAGCACAATTACGTCATAAATATTACATGCTAAGAAACCAAATGAATGAAAATGCGAAAGATTGGGCAAGTCTCAGCTACTTGCAAGCACTTGTCGATGCGCATATCAAACAAATCAAAGACAAACGTTTACCGCAAGTGATTGATGAAGCAACCGACATTTTCAGCCGCTTAACGAACGGCAACTATTCACAAGTCACTTATGCCAATGAAGATGTCAGAGTCAAACACCACAACGGTCAAATGTATCATCCGAATGAAATCAGCCAATCTACGAAAGAATTATTGTATATTGCATTGCGTTTAAGTTTGATCAAAATTTTACAACCTTATTACTCAATGCCGATTATTATTGATGATGCTTTCGTTCATTTTGATAAACATCGTAAAGCAGCTATGATGGAATACCTCAAAGAATTAGCTGCGAAGTACCAAATTTTATACTTTACTTGCGCGAAAGAAAACTATATTCCGTCTAAACAAACGGTAGTCTTAGAAAAATTAGAAGAAGGAGGCAAAAAATGAGAAATGTAGAAAAGCTTCAGCCAGGAGATTCAGTTGATCATTTCTTCTTGATTCACCGTGCAGCACAGGGTGTAACTGCACAAGGTAAAGATTATATGACTTTATACTTGCAAGATAAAAGCGGTGAAATTGAAGCTAAAGTATGGACAGTCACAAAACAAGATATGGAAGTACTTAAATCAGAAACGATTATCAAAGCTAAAGGTGATGTTATTAATTACCGCGGCCGCAAACAAATGAAAGTTAATCACTTTGAACTTGCACAGCCGGCAGACGGTTTATCTGCGAAAGATTTTATTGATGGGGCACCCTTAACACCTGATCAAATTAAAGAACAAATCGATTATTTCTTATTAGATATAGAAAACAGCAACCTGCAGCGATTGACGAGACATTTATTGAAAAAGCACCACGATGCTTTTTATGTCTTTCCTGCAGCCAGTTCATTCCATCATAACTTTGCGAGCGGTTTAAGCTATCATGTATTAACGATGCTGAAAATCGCAAGCGGATTATGCGACATTTATCCAATGCTGAACAGAAGCTTGTTATACAGCGGTGTTATTTTGCATGATATCGGCAAGGTTAAAGAGTTAAGCGGACCTGTCGCAACATCATATACTGTTGAAGGTAATTTGTTAGGACATATTTCTATTGCCAGCGAAGAAGTTACGAAAGCCGCAGAAGATTTAGGTATCGAAGGCGAAGAAGTGATGTTGCTGAAACATATGATTTTATCGCATCACGGAAAACTGGAATACGGTTCACCGAAATTGCCGATGCTGAAAGAAGCGGAAATCTTAACTTATATCGATAATATTGATGCGAGAATGAACATGTTTGAAAAAGCATTCAAAAAGACTGGAAAAGGGCAGTTCACTGAACGTCTTTTCGCAATGGAAAACAGACAATTTTATAATCCGCAAAGTTTAGATTAATGCATAATAAAACGCTGAATCCAACGAGGAATTCAGCGTTATTTTTATGCATTCAGATTTGATTAAGAAGTAGACATACCTTCACCAGAACTGCCGCCGCCTTGTGACTGCTGCTTAAGTTTTTCTGGATTTAAGATAGAATCATCGACTGCTTTTTTAATGTCTCTATCTTTAAAGTCTACATTATATTCTTTTAACAGATCTTTATAAGCATCTACTAAGATTTTCGGATCTTTTTGAACTTTATTTTGAACGATTTGAGATTTTAATTTCTTACGTTCTGAAGAGAAGTCCGTTGGTTTTTCAGCTTTGATAATGTGATAGCCGTAATCTGTTTTCACTACATCTGAGATTTCGCCATCTTTTAATTTGAATAAAGCTTTATCGAATGGTTCGACCATTTGGCCTTTGATGACATAATCTAAGCTGCCGTCTTTTTTGGCACTTGCTTTATCCATTGATTCTTTTTTCGCAATTTCACCGAATTTATCCGGATTTTTCTTCACTTCTTTTTGGATGGATTCAGCTTTTTGTTTTGCTTCTTTATCACTTAAACCTTCTTTATCTTTGTCGTCTGATTTGACTTTAATAAGGATATGAGAAGCTTTTTTAGTGTTGTCCTTCAACTCTTTATCAGACACTTTAACTTTATCTGTCAGCAGTTGTTTTTGATACGCTTGAAGTTTCTTTTGCTCTTTATAATCTTTAAGTGTCATACCTTGTTGTTTTAGAGCACTTTCAAACTGATCTTTGCCGCCGTATTGTTTTTGTTCTTCTTTGATTTGTTTATCAATTTCTTTATCATCCACTTGATCCGCATATTTCTTTTCAAGCAATTTGCCGAGCAGGATTTCAAAAGAACTGTTCGCAATTTGTTCATTGCCGATTTTTTTCATAACATCTTCAACTTTAACATCTCCGGCTTTTGAAGATATCAGTACATTATCTTTAGAGTCCGTTGCTTGATTCCCGCATGCGCCTAATAGTACAGCACTTGCTGCGACAGGAATCATAATCTTCTTAAATGATCTCATATCACAATCTCCTTTTTTAAATATAACAATGTTAATATACCATACTATGAATGTGATACAAATTCATTTCTGTTGTATTAAGACCAAAGTATGAAGGAAAAGATAAAAAAAGGTCTGAACAAAGCAGTGCAATGTTCAGACCTTTGAATAGTATTTCAAATTTAATTAAAGTTCGGATCTAATGGATAATCATATTTGTTTAAGATATTGAAACCTGTGCAATGTTCTTCGATATATTTACCTTCATTAGAGAATAAGATCAATTTCAAGTACATGAAGTCCATCACTGAAAATCCTGCATTGAGTGAAAGTAAAAACATAAAGTAATGACCGTATTGCGGTAATAAAGCAGCGAGATAAATGCTAGCTGCTGTAATGACGATTAACGGTGTGATTAAGCATAAGCAGAACAGGTATTTGTTCACAGGTGTGCTGACATAAAAGTTATATAAAGGTATCCAAGGACGCTTTGTTAAACGTTTCTTTTTAAAGTGTTTATAGTAAGGTGCCAGTACCACTAAATGAATCATTTTATGAATCGGATACAACAACAGCACCGCAACTAGAAAGACGAAAAAGTATCGATCTGTAATTTCCTTGTGAGATAAAAATATCAATACCTCATAACTAATTAAAAAAGTAATAATCGTAGTAACGAGCGCTATGAAAAAGATACGCGGTAAGCCAAATCTAGTATTAATGTCAATTTGACGAGAACACATGAACATCACGATACCTCCTCGCATGTATATTTTTGAAATTTTTGGATGTTTTTTTGCTTGTTTCTTATCAATACTTAGGTATTATCTATCTTTATTTCAAAAGAGTCAAGTATTATTTACGAGGAATTTTGACAGGTGTTTTCAAAGGAAAGAGAAAAGGGGATAAATGTTGTCATAATGCATATTAAAGCGTGATTAAATGCATTAAAAAAGTACAAAAAAAGATTAGAACAAAATGATTTTGTCCTAATCTTAATTGAATGTTTATTCAGCTTCAGTATCAACTTTTTTATCTTTAGGTTGTACAGCTGCTGATTGGTTTTGATAAACAGTTTCTTTTTCATCTCTGCCGATAGCTTGCGTTTTAGGTGTGTAAGGCGGAATGTTTTTCTTGCTTGGGCTTTTAGTAATATCTTGAACCGTAGCTGTAATAACATCACCGCGTTTTTGAATGTCTTCGATATTTTCTTGAATATGATTAATATTCGGTTGAATATCTTTCATGAAGTCGCTGATTAATGTTTTGACTTCGTCGACAATCGTTTTAACTTGTTTTGTTTCTTCTTTGATTTGATTCACATAGCCTGTGATATTGTTGGTAGATTGCTTGATTGCACGTGTACTGTCGTCAAATTCGCCTTGACTAGTTTTAGATTGGTCTTTGTTAAAAGCAGTAACTGCTAAGCCAGCTGCTGTACCGGCTGCTAATCCACCTAAAATACGTAATACTTTCATAGGTTAGTCTCCTTAATTAATTGATGTTCAGATTTGATATAGTATGCTATTACCCGTTTTTTAGGCAATCATTCAAATTGTGCTTGAATCTCTTTTGCGATTTCAGCTTTTGCTGCATCGTCAATCGTATCTTCATGTGTAATCCATTTATAACCGAAACCGTCCACATCGTTTTCATATCTAGGCAAGAAGTGGAAATGTAAATGGAATACTGATTGGTCTGCAAATTCACCATTGTTTTGAATGATGTTTAAGCCGTCTGGATTGAATGCTTTCTTAATCGCATTTGCAATCTTAGGCATCGCAGCACCGATATGCTGCATTGTTTCTAGATCTGTTTCAAAGATATTCGGAGATGCTTTTTTAGGTACCAATAATGTATGGCCTTTCGTTACTTGAGAGATATCTAAAAATGCATAGACATAGTCGTCTTCATAAACTTTATAACTTGGAATTTCACCATCAATGATTTTGCTGAAAATAGTTTCTGACATCACAATTCACTCCTTAAAAGGTTTACTTAATCTACATTATAGCATTACCCGCCTTGAAACGTCATGTAGTGAATGATATCTCTATGAGTTATGTTTCGCTTTTTGGTACAATTAAAAACAGTTGGAGGTTATGAATGATGACTGTAAAAGTAGAACACCTTACAGGCGGCTATGGTAAGAAGCCTGTAATTAAAGATATTAATTTTGAATTGAATGATGGAGAAATCGTAGGTTTAATCGGATTAAACGGGGCAGGGAAAAGTACGACGATTAAACATATGCTCGGCTTGCTGACGCCTGCGTCTGGCGAACTTTCGATTTCCGGTACTAATATAAAAGAAGATATAGAACAGTACAGACATAAATTGTCTTATATTCCTGAAGCACCCGTAATTTACGAGGAGCTGACACTGCAAGAACATATCGATATGACTGCAATGGCATACGGTATTGATAAAGCAGAAGCGATGAAACGTGCGCAGCCTTTATTAAAGACGTTTCGCTTAGAGAAGGAATTACAAGTATTCCCAAGTCACTTCTCTAAAGGGATGAAACAAAAAGTAATGATTATCTGTGCCTTCATCGTTAATCCTGAGCTTTATATTATTGATGAACCATTTCTTGGATTAGATCCGCTCGGTATTCAATCGATGCTCGATTTAATGGTAGAAAAGAAAAATGAAGGCCGTACTGTATTGATGAGTACACATATCCTAGCTACAGCAGAACGTTACTGCGACCGATTCATTATTTTAGATGAAGGGAAAATTGTTGCGTTCGGCAACTTAGATGAATTAAGAGCACAAACAGGTTTGCATGATAAAACGTTAGATGAAATTTATATTCATGTAACGCAAGGTGGTCAGACAGTATGACAGATCACCGAGCAGTAGCATTATTTAATCAAAGAAGACAAGCAATCAGCAAAGAAAAAGCGCATTACAATAAGTTTATTTTTAATGGGCACTTTTCCGTATTCTTATTGATATTGTTCGGCGCATTTCTTTTAGGTTACGGGAATTGGCTGAAACATATTCCGACCGGTATTCCTTATGCTTTGCTTGCTAGTTTAGCGGTAGGTGTCATTTCTATATTTCCGCTGAGAACATTTTTAAAAGAAGCAGACAGATTATTCTTGCTGCCGTTTGAACGCCATATGTCCAGTTATTTAAAGTACAGTATGCTTTATAGTTATTTGGGCAGAGTGGCTTTGCAGATAGTAGTTTTGATTGTGTTGTTCCCGTTATTTAATAAACTAGACAGCAGTAATTTCATTTACTTTGTTTTATTTGCTATCACTGCATTAATATATCCGTATTTAGGGCTGCTTGCTAAATTGGAATGGATACAAGCCAATCGTTCTGTTTGGGTGATGCAGTTGATTCAATGGGTCTATTTTGCTCTGACTTACTTCATTATTCTTGGTGCACATCAATGGCTCGGTATCATTTTGATTTTCATCTTTGCGGGTTGGATTGTGTTATTAAAGAAAGGGAATCAACAACGGTTATTGCCTTGGGAACGCTTAATTGCGATAGAGCAGCAGCACCATATGAATTACTATAAATTCGTCAATATGTTTACAGATGTGAAACATTTGCGCTCGATGGCAGTACGCAGACGTTATCTTGATTTCTTGCTTGTACGTCCGAGTGCGAATAAATATAATGCAAAACATATGTATCTCTTCTTATTCAAACGCAGTTTCTTAAGAGGGAAAGATGCATTGAATATTATTTTGCGTTTGGTGATTTTGACATTAGTCTTAATGATATGGTTATCTAACCAATGGATTTCGCTGATTGTAGGCGGATTGTTCATGTACATCATTATTTTGCAGACGGCACAATTTTATACGCAGCAAGCATATGGGCTTTGGCCGCAAGTTTGGCCGGTTCCTGAAGAACGAGTGATTCAAGGGTATGCTCAATTCCTTTATCATATTATGTTTGCAGTAGCGATTATTTTAACTATCGCATATGTCATTTTATTCCCAGCACAATTTTATTTCGCATTATTGTTCTTTATTGTCGGATTCTTAACGATTAGAAATATTGTGAAGAAATTAAAATATCAAGAAGCATTGCTGAGAGATTAACAGCAAAAAAAGAACGCCTGATTAACTTTTTTAGTTAATCGGCGTTCTTTTAATACTATCGCTTTCTGCTTAGTCTTTATCCACGGGGTAGAGGTAACGTTCAAAGTAACTTGAATGTTGTCCGCTAGATCCGAAGAATTGAGATAGTGCAGCTTTTGAAAAGTTTTCTTGATAAACTGAAGAAGCTTTGAAATCTTCAAAATTACGGCGTTCATTAAAGCCGAAGTAAATTTTATAAGTTGTGCCTTTGTCTGGTTTCAATAAACGATAACATTTGAATCCAGGGAACTTTTCAAAGTCTAAAGATAATGATGTTAAACGTTTTTCTAACTGATAAGCATGATTTTCAGCAGTCGGCACAAAGACAACTGCATAGAAACATTCTTCTTCAAGCTCTTTAACTCTTGATAATACCTCATAAGTTAAAGGTTCTTTTAATGCACTCGGCATATCAGTTTCTTCAAATATTAATGATGTATCATTTGCTGAAAATAAATATAATTGATGGTCTTTGTTGTTCAATCTGATTTGGTTGAGGTATCCGAATGTACCATAGGATGCATAGAATTTCATGGTACTCTCCTCCTTTGTCTTATTTTGCAATAAACAATATTAATTGCTAGAGCAATTTTTTTGCTAGTACTTACATTATAAAGCATTAAATGGATAAAGTGGTAAAAAAATGAAAAGGAAGTTCAAAAAGTTGTCGAAATTACAAACGGCGAAAATGAGAGTTGTGCTGAATTATGTCATAATATAGAGTGATGAGAAATTAAGAAAGAAATTGTGATTGAAAAGTTCTATTTCTTTAATTTCCTATGTCGTATTTATGACATTTCCAATGATTAAAATACGCATATTCTTTAGATATGCTAGAATAGATTAGAATGATTATTATTGTGGGAGGATACTGTGGTGCATCGTAAAAATAATACAATTTTAAAAATGATTAAGGGAGAAGAGGTGCCGCATACACCATTATGGTTTATGCGACAAGCAGGGCGTTCACAGCCTGAATACCGTGCCTTAAAAGAGAAATATTCGTTATTTGAAATTACACATCAACCTGAGTTATGTGCCTATGTTACACATTTGCCAGTCGATCATTATCAAACAGACGCAGCAATTTTATATAAAGATATTATGACACCGTTAAAACCGATTGGTGTCGATGTTGAGATTAAATCAGGAATCGGACCTGTCATCGATAATACGATTAAAACGTATCAAGATGTTGAAAAGCTGGGCAAAATCGATCCGAAAAGGGACGTTCCCTATGTTTTAGATACAATTAAATTATTAACAGAAGAGAAGCTGAACGTGCCGTTAATCGGATTTGTGGGCGCACCGTTCACATTAGCCAGCTATATGATTGAAGGCGGACCTTCTAAGAATTATCATTTTACAAAAGCAATGATGTATCGTGATGAGGCAACATGGAATGCGTTGATGAATCATTTAGTCGACATGTCGATTACGTATGCAAATGCGCAAATCGAAGCGGGTGCAGAATTAATTCAAATCTTTGATTCATGGATCGGAGCATTGAATGCGCCTGATTTCAGATATTATATTAAACCGCACATGGAACGTTTGATTAAAGGTATCAAAGCTGAACATGATGTGCCGGTTATTTTATTCGGTGTAAATGCGACGCATTTAATCGAAGAATGGAATACATTGCCGATTGATGTGTTAGGCATAGATTGGCGTACAACAATTAAAGCTACTGCAGATGCAGGCGTAACAAAAACAATTCAAGGTAATTTAGATCCGTCATTATTGCTTGCTCCTTGGGAAGTGATTCAACCTCGATTAGATGAAATTTTGGATCAAGGTATGGCACATGGCAAACATATCTTTAACTTAGGCCATGGTGTATTCCCAGAAGTGAAACCGGAAACGTTGAAACAGATTGTGGATTACGTACATCAATATACGAAAAGATAATAAATGAATTGTGAAACGAAAGATAAAGGAAGGGTTTATAATGACTCGAACTATAGGATTACTAGTGATGGCTTATGGTACGCCGTATCAAGAAAGCGATATTGAAGCGTATTATACAGATATCCGTCATGGTAAAAAGCCGACACCAGAAGAAATTCAAAATTTAAAAGATCGTTATGAGTTTATCGGCGGTTTATCGCCGCTTGCAAGAATTACAGATGAACAGGCAGAAGCACTGCAAAAACATCTCAACAACATGTATA
Organism: Staphylococcus sp. EZ-P03; assembly: GCF_003344575.1. NCBI lineage: Bacteria > Bacillati > Bacillota > Bacilli > Caryophanales > Staphylococcaceae > Staphylococcus > Staphylococcus sp. EZ-P03. Next base: position 34,522 of record NZ_QPMO01000006.1, read on the forward strand.
AAGATAATGAGATTGAATTTAAACTTTATGTTGGATTAAAACATATCCATCCATTTATTGAAGATGCGGTAGATCAAATGCATGAAGATGGTATTACTGAAGCGGTTACGATTGTTTTAGCACCGCATTATTCTAATTTCTCCGTAGGCTCATACAACAAACGTGCAGCAAAAGCAGCTGAGCCGTACGGTATTGAATTAAAACATGTTAAAAGTTTCTATCAGCAGCCTAAGTTTATTCAGTATTGGGTTAAACAAGTGAATGAGACACTTAAAACGATACCTGAAGCTGAACATGATCAAACAGTTTTAGTTGTTTCTGCACATAGTTTGCCAGAAAGAATGATTATTGAATCCAATGATCCGTATCCAGAACAGCTGAAAGATAACACACGTTTGTTAGAAGAGCTTTCTAACATTCAGCATACTACACGCGGATGGCAATCAGAAGGAAATACCGGAACGCCATGGCTTGGGCCGGATGTGCAAGATTTAACAAGAAGTTTAGCTGCAGAATATGGTTATAAACATTTCATTTATACGCCGTTAGGCTTTGTCTGCGATCATTTAGAAGTGTTGTATGACAATGACCATGAATGCAAAGTTGTGTGTGATGAAATAGGTGCAACGTATCATCGTCCGCCGATGCCGAATACACAACCGCTATTTATCGGTGCTATGGCAGATGAAATTTATCAGCTCTTATCAGTGAAAGAAGTGGATGAACATGAGTAAGAACATAGCAATTATAGGTGCAGGTATTACAGGCTTATCTGCAGCTTATTATTTAAAAAAAGAACATCCGGACTTTGATGTGACAATCATCGAGGCTGCTAATCGTACAGGCGGTAAAATCCAAACGTATCGTAAAGACGGCTTTACGATTGAACTCGGACCGGAATCTTATTTAGGCCGTAAAAAGATTATGACAGAACTTGCAGAAGAGGTAGGGTTAGGTGATGATTTGATTACCAATCAAACCGGACAATCCTACATTTATGCCCGCAATCAGTTATATCCGATACCCGGCGGCTCTATTATGGGTATTCCGACTGATATCAAACCGTTTATGACGACTAAGCTGATTTCTTTAAAAGGGAAAGCAAGAGCAGCATTGGATTTAACTAAAAAACCGATTGAAATGGATGGAGATATTTCTGTCGGCGACTTCTTCAGACAACGTTTAGGGGATGAAGTACTGGAAAATTTAATTGAACCTTTAATGGGCGGTATCTATGGTACAGATATCGATCAATTAAGTTTGATGAGTACCTTCCCTAACTTTAAACAACGAGAAGAAGAATACGGCAGTCTTATCAAAGGTATGCGTCAAGAAAAGCTCGAACGCCAACGCCAAAAAGAATTGTATCCAGGTGCGCCTAAAGGACAATTCAAACAGTTCAGACATGGTTTAAGTTCATTTATAGAGGCATTGACGCAAGCAGTTGAAGCACAAGGTACAACGATTCAATATCAAACGAAAGTCGAAGATATTATCGGCTTCCAAAAAGGCTACAATGTGGTTTATAAAGGCGAAAAACACTTTTATGACGGTGTTCTTGTAACTGTACCGCATCAAACGTTCATGCAATGGTTCTCTGAAGATCCGGCATTAGATTACTTTAAAACAATGGACAGTACCTCAGTAGCCACTGTTGTGCTGGCATTCGATGCAAAAAATGTTGAAAACACTTATGATGGTACTGGATTTGTGATTGCGAGAACATCTGATACACGCATCACAGCATGCACATGGACCAGCAAGAAATGGCCGTTTACAACACCAGAAGGCAAAGTCTTGTTGCGTGCATATGTCGGCAAACCTGGCGATCCGATTCTCGAAGAGATGGACGATGAACAAATTGTTGCGACAGTGAGAAAAGATTTAAGTCAAATGATGACGATCAAAGGAGACCCTGAATTCTCAATCGTCCATCGTATGCCGAAGAGCATGCCGCAATACCATGTAGGTCATATTCAGCATATTAGACGTATACAAGACCATATTAGACATACGTATCCGCATTTGCGTATAACAGGTGCGGGATTTGAAGCAGTTGGTTTACCAGATTGTATTCAACAAGGTAAAGATTCTGCAGAAGAATTAGCAAGCGCTGTACAATAATTATTAAGAAACGATGAAATTTCTGAAAAAAAGATTGACCTTTTTATCAAATAAGATTAATCTGAATATGGAAGACAGTGAGATAATATAATGGATTGTATGATATAGATAGAAGAAGTATACAAGAGAAAGATGACCTGAACCTAGGTTCTATTAGTATTGAAACAACGGCTACCTTTTGATGAGCACAAGAGGCAGCAGTTTGTTTTCAGGAATTTGAACCTGTTATTCAGGTCATTTTCTATTTGAAAGTGCAAGAGGTGAAGTTGATGACAAATATTATTTTAATTCATGCACAAGGTGCAGATGCACATGAAAACTGGTATGAATGGTTAGAACAATCGCTTAAATTAGAAGGTTATCAATCAGATATTGTGAATATTGAACATAGTCTGCCGGTTAATATGGATGAGTGGCTGACACAATTAAATGAGCAAATTGATATTACTAATTATGAAACTTATTTCGTGACACATGGCTTTGGTACACTTGCAGGGCTGAAGTATTTAGAGCAGCATCCTGATGTACATATTGAAGGTTTCTTCAGTATTGCAGGCTTTGGACCCGATGCAAAGGATATCAACCCAGAACTCCATGCATCAGATGTGACATTGGACATAGAAGGGCTTAAACCGCGAATTGATTATTTCTATGGACTTGCTTCTAATGATGATCCTTTTGTGCCGTATCAAGCAACAGAAGACATTGTAAAAGCATTCGGAGGCAAAACAAGAATTATTAAAGATGGCGGTCATTTTACTACGAATGACGGTTATGATACATTCTTAGCTTTAAAAAATAATATGATGAAACGTATGTCTAAATAAAATATATGATAAAGAGATACGAAAAAACGTCTCGCCGAATGAAAACGGTGAGACGTTTTTTGGTGCGCTCGGCATGATTAGCAACTTGATGGTGAAAGTCCATTACAGGCTTGGCAGTAGGAACTGTTAGCGAAAGACAAGGGTGTCCATCGTGAGGTGGAATCTGAAGGAAGTCGGACGCAAACACTCGCATTGACGAACAGAAACATCATATCAAGGCTTATGCGAACGGATGAGTTTGCCAAACAAAACAAAGTCCGATACTGCCCGAATTCGTATGAGTAAATGATGCAATGACATGAGTGGAAAGTGGTTAATCTTACCCGAGGAGGTCTCATAAGCGATTCTTCGAATCGTAGTAACAACGAATTATGAGAAGTCAGCAGAAGTCATAGTAGGGAAAATGTACCGAAGGACTGAACAATATTAAATACAAAGTAAAGAATGGAGGTTATAGATTTACGACGTACCGAAAACAATA
>NZ_QPMO01000006.1:38008-39080 GCF_003344575.1 Staphylococcus sp. EZ-P03
AGTTGTTAAAAATAATGGCTCTCCTGGAATCGATGGGATGAAGGTTAAAGAGTTACATGCTCACTTCAGAGAATTCTATCCACAGATAAAAGAAAAACTGCTTAACGGTACTTATAAACCGCAAGCAGTTAAGAAAGTAGCCATTCCAAAACCGAATGGCAAAAAGAGAACTCTTGGAATTCCCGTCGCAAGAGATAGAGTTATCCAACAAGCAATCAAACAAGTTATCGAACCGATGATAAATCGCCAGTTTTCAAAACATAGTCATGGCTTTAGACCGAATCATAGTACAGGTACTGCATTGAAACAATGTATCCAATACTATGAGGAGGGTTATCACACAGTCGTCGACTGTGACTTAAAACAATGCTTTGATACGTTGAACCATGACAAATTGATGTATTTGTTTGAACGCTTTATACAAGACAAAGCTATCTCTAAATTTATCCGCAAAAGTTTACAAAGCGGGTCTGCAGACCTGTCTGGCGAATACGCAGAAAGAAAGACAGGCGCCCCTCAAGGTGGGGTTATATCTCCCTTGTTGTGTAATATCTATTTGCATGAACTGGATAAAGAATTAGAGAAGCGCGGACATCGTTTTGTGCGATACGCAGATGACTTCGTCATCTTTGTTAAATCAAAACGTGCCGGACAACGTGTCATGGAGAGTATCACAAACTTTATCGAAAAGGACCTGAAATTAACAGTGAATAAAGATAAAAGTAAGGTAGGTTCTCCCACACGTTTAAAGTTCTTGAGTTGTCTGATAACGAAAATAAATGGCACTTGTCGTTTCAGACCCACTATGGAAGCAAAAAGAAATTTAAAAGCCAAATTAAAGTGGGTCACAAGAAGAAATAGACATGGCACATTTACTGAGATTATAACAGAAATCAACGCGATTACTAGAGGTTGGATAAACTATTTTGGCAGAGGTTTTGTTAAAAAATTTATCCGCGAAATGCAAGAGTGGTTAAACCATCGAATCAGACAACTTATTTTAAAGCGATGGAAGAAGGTCAAAACAAAATACAAGATGCTTCGAAAATACGGATTAGACCACAATGGTGCT
>NZ_QPMO01000006.1:39135-71029 GCF_003344575.1 Staphylococcus sp. EZ-P03
TACGCAAGATATTGAACCGCCGTGTACGGAACCGTACGCACGGTGGTGTGAGAGGACGAGTATTCAATTAATGATTACTCTCCTACTCGATTATAATCAAGTAATGCTTAACATGCGATCCAAACTTTCTTTCGCATATTTTGTTGTTTCAGCATCTACTTTAATGATGTTGTCGCGATTGCCGTCTAGAATTTTATCTAAGCACCATGCAAGGTGGGGCAAGTCGATACGGTTCATTGTTAAGCAAGAACACATCAATGGATTAAGAGAATCGATTTGAATATCTGTGTATGTGGCTTTTAAACGGTTGACTAAGTTCATTTCAGTACCAATCAACCAACGTGAACCTTTCGGCGCATTTTTAATCGTTTCGATAATGTAGCGTGTTGAACCTGCATAATCCGCAGCTTGTACGACTTCAAATTCACATTCAGGGTGAACGATAACATTGATTTCAGGGTCGCGTTCGCGTGCTAGATCAATATGTGCTTTATGGAATTTCTCATGAACTGAACAATGTCCTTTCCATAAAACAATGCGCAAATCTTCAACTTTACCTTCGTAAACTAATTCCTTAGCAATAGGGTCCCAAACCGCCATTTGTTCTAATGGAATACCTAAATCATATGCAGTGTTGCGTCCTAAATGCTGATCAGGCAAGAATAAAATAACTTTGCCTTGTTTTAGTGCCCAATCTACGACTGATTTAGCATTACCGCTGGTTACACATGAACCGCCGTGTTCGCCGACGAATTTTTTAATTGCGGCTGTAGAGTTCACATAAGTAAGCGGAAGAATATCGAGGTTAAATTCTTTTGTTAAAACATCATATCCATGCAATGCTTGTGTGATATTAGCCATGTCTGCCATAGAACAGCCTGCTGATAAATCCGGTAAGTAAATATCTTGGCTGTCATCTGTTAAAATATCAGCTGTTTCGGCCATGAAGTGTACCCCATTGAATACAAAGTACTCGGCAGCTGTATTTTCTTTACAAATACGTGCAAGCTCTAAAGAATCGCCTGTGATGTCCGCAAATTGCACGACTTCATCTTTTTGATAGTGGTGAGTAGGCATAAATAAACGATCGCCTAATTCATCTTTAATAGACTGGATATGGTTTTCTAATTCTTCTGTTGACATCTTAAGATACTTTTCCGGTAGTTCTTTTGAAACTGATAACATTGGGTTAAACATTTAAATCACAACCTTTGCAGAAATATCGAGCGCATTTTGCGCATAAAATAGAGCACCCATTGAAATGTAGTCGACGCCTGTTTGTGCGTAATCGACGACATTATTTTCGTTAATATTGCCAGAAGCTTCAGTTTGAATATGAGCAGGAACTGCTTTGATGTGTTCAGCGATCCATTCTGGTGTTTGATTATCGAACATGATGATATCAACATCTTGTTCGATTGCTGTTTGCAGCATGTCCTCATTTTCAATTTCAACTTCTATTTTATCCATTGGACCAACGACTTTTTTTGCATTCGAGATGGCTGCTTCCATAGATGCACTGAATGCAATATGATTATCTTTGAGCATTAAACCGTCATTCAAAGAACGGCGATGGTTTAATCCGCCGCCGACAGTGACCGCAAATTTTTCAAACATGCCTAAACCAGGTGTTGTTTTACGTGTATCCACAATACGTGTAGATGTATGTGAAATACTATCTGCAATACGGCGTGTTTGTGTTGCGATACCTGACATACGTTGTATTAAATTCAGTACGATACGTTCCATAGTAAGCAAAACATAAACAGGACCGGTAATTTCAGCAATGATATCACCAGGTTTAACAGCTTCGCCGTCTTTTACTTTCTGCTCAATGGTAATATGGCTTTTGAGTAATTTGAAGCCTTCTTTGATGATAGTTTCACCGCAAAAGATACCATTATCTTTTGATTTTAAATACATAATTCCTTCTTGTGTTTGGTCAAAGATGTGTGTGGCTAAATCGCCATATTGATTATCCTCAATGTAGAATTGAGTGATTTTCTCTCTGACGAGTAACGGATTTAACATGTTCCATGCCTCCTGAATATATTTCAATAACTTCATTTTTAAATTGATTGACTTGGTTCGGATAATCCAATCGGTAGTGTACGCCTCTGGATTCTTTGCGTGCTAGGGCAGAAGTACATACAATCTGCAATAATTTAACAATACAATAATGCTGCCATGCTGTTTTGCTGATATGTTCTGTTAAAGGTGCATTGTTTAATGTTGTTTCAATTGCATCTAAATAATGCTGCATTTGAGTACCGTTGCGTTCTACACCTAATACGTCGAAACTTTGCTGCTGCAAACGTTCTACATCGTCAGCACTGATAGCAGGGATTTTATGCACTGCATTTAAATGACTTTGGCTGACAGATGTAAGTGTTTGATTTAAGTGCTGCGCACAGCATGCACCCATGACTAAACCTTCAAGCAACGAGTTGCTTGCAAGTCGATTAGCACCATGAAAATTGGTACAAGCTGCTTCACCAATCGCATACACACGGCTTAAGCTGGTTGTACCATTAACATCTGATTGAATACCTCCGACGGTATAATGCGCACCAGGTGTCACAGGAATACGTTGACGCTCAATGGCACCTGGATAATGTGCTTGAACGGCTTTGTAAATAGTAGGGAAACGTCTTTCGAAATTATCGATGGCACTTATATCTAAGAAACATTGATGGCCAAGCTGCTGCTGATGATAGATAGCACGGCTTGTGACATCACGCGGTGCTAAGCTTTTCATCGGATGCAATTTATCCATAAATGGTTCATCTAATTCATTGACCAGCACAGCACCATCGCCTCTGACTGCCTCTGAAACCAAACTGAAGGCATATTTCGGCTCACCCAGCAAAGTAGGGTGGAATTGAATCATTTCCATACTTTCTAACGCAATCTTGTTTCGCAATGCAAGGACTGGCCCTGATGCGATAGAATGCGGAATATTAGAATTTGTAGGGAAGAGATTATTGATACCGCCAGTGGCTAATACAACACTGTCTGCTTCGATAGTTTCTAGTTGATCTGTTTTATCTAAAACCATAACTCCGCATACTTCATGTGCTTCATTATAAATAAAATCAACCGCTTCTGTTTCTTCAAGTATTGTCAGATGCGGATGGGATAAATGATGGACCATATGATGTGCAATATATTTGCCGGTTTGATCTCCGCCGGCATGCAGAATTCTAGGTGCAGAATGCGCACCTTCCATGGCATAATCCAGACTATGCGTTTCTGCATCCTTATCAAACGGAACACCTTCATCTATTAATTCTTGAATCAGCGGGTAACTTTTTGTGATAACTTCTTGAATGATAGGGAAATCTCCCATTTCAGCACCAGCTTCAAAAGTATCTTGACTGTGACTGATGCCTTCATCATTTTCATTTTTTGAAAAACATATGCCACCTTGGGCAAAATTACTGTTGTTTTCAGCAAGCTTGTCCTTAGTGATACAAATCACTTCGATATTATCTTGTAATTGACGAACAAACGAGAGTGCAGCAATTCCGCTCCCAACGACAATGACACGTTTCATGTTTACACCTATATTTACATTAATATATACAATTATGTTAACATGTATGTATGCAATGATTTTGTCATAAAAGTACGATAATTGCAAGTGGGGGAGAAAATATATGATTTATTTAGATAATGCATCTACAACACAACCAACAAAAGAAGTACTGGATATTTATAATGAAGCACAACAAGCGTTATTCTTTAATAGCGAAAGTTTACATGCAGGCGGAGAAATGATCAGAGAAGCATTGACTTCAAGCAGACAATTTATTCAAGGTTATTTCAATACCGACAAAGAAGTGTTATTTACAACAAGCGGTTCACATGCAAACCAAATTGCAATCAGTATTTATTTATCTCAAGCAGTAGAAGGGACTGTGTGGGTATCGCCATATGAACATCCTTCTATCTTTGCGGCACTTGAACCGTATCAAGCACAATTTGAAATTAAAGTAATGCCGATTACAAAAGAGGGTAATATTGATGTAACTGCATTAAAAGCACAAGTCGATGAAAATTGCGTGCTCTTTATAGCTCAGCATGTCAATTCTGAAACAGGCTATATTCTGCCGGTGTATGAAATAGCGGAAATTGCACAATCATACAATGTTCCATTTCATGTAGATGGGGTACAAGCTGTACAAAAAATCGATGAAAAGAATATTGCGCCTTTTACGTCTTATGCTTTTTCCGGACATAAATTCAATGGTACGAAAGGCAGCGGTGCATTATTAATTGAGCACAAGTCTGTACGTCCGATTAACACACATTATTTCCATGAAGAGGGAACACGCAACGGAACATTGGATGTGCCGAGCATCCTAGCAATGACCAAAGCTTTATCGCTTGATGCTGCGTATGATCATTTAGAAACGCTGCACACTTATGCAGAAGAACGTGCTGAAGCAGCTGGATTTACTGTATTAAGCAATCCGAAACAAGCACCGCATATTATCGGATTATTAACACCTAAATTTGAAGGACAGTATGTAATGCAGTCTTTATCCAGCCGCAATATTTGTATCTCAACTGGCACTGCATGCGGTCATGGTTTATTATTGAGTGACGGATTAATTGATAAAATCAAAAATATCCGCCAAGAAGCTGATCAATATATCAGAATTTCATTTTCAAAAACAACTTCAAAAGAAGCTGTTGCTGAAGGTTTCAATCAATTAGATAAAATTATAGAAGGAGTGGCTGCGAATGAGTCAAGCTGATCAACGCAGAACAGAAATTGTTGAACTGCTTCAAGACGCACAGCGTCCTGTAAAAGGATCTGAGCTGAGTGAACGTTTCGGCGTCTCAAGACAGATTATTGTTAAAGATATTTCGCATCTCAAAACAAGGGAGTATGCGATCAATTCCACAAGCAAAGGCTATTTTATGGATATACCGCCGCAAGGCAAACCATGCAAGCGGGTTGTGATGTGCCAGCATGGTGTTGAAGAGATGGAAGCGGAGCTGACATTAATAGTAGAAAACGGCGCTATGATTGATGATGTTTCAGTAGAACATCCTGTATACGGCAGTATCAGAGCGGAGTTAATGATTGAAACATTAGATGATGTCGAGACATTTATTGAAGAAATGACACGTTATCAAGGAACAATGCTGGCCAAGCTTACAGATGGTATCCATTTGCATACACTATCTGCAGACACAGAAAAGATTTTAGATAATGCGATAGAAGATTTAGATAAAAAAGGTTTTCTTGCTGAAAGCGAAACACCTGTTTAATCATAAGCACCTTTATGTCATGCATAGAGGTGTTTTTATTCTGCATATAAAGATTTTCCGGTGTCATACTAGGAGCAAAACTTAAAATTAAAGCTCGATATTTATATTAAATTATCAGGGGAAGGGTGTATCAAGAGAGGATTTTCGATTGAAACTTAATAATATTAACGGTATTAACAGTAAAAAATCATCATAATCCGAGAGAAAAAAGGGTTGTTTACACTCTAAACATAAAAATTTATAACAATTATATATTTATTACACTTATTTCTATTGAAATGTTGTTGACTTGGACTAGGGAACTCGATATACTAGTTATTGTCTTGAAAAAAGGGATTACAAATTCAAAACAACTTTTAAGTTTTGAAAATAAAATTCATATTTTGTTAAAAAAGGTTTGACATTGCTTAACAAAGTGTGATATATTAAATAGGTAAGTCGCAAGATTAATATTATTAGCGCGGGATGGAGCAGTTCGGTAGCTCGTCGGGCTCATAACCCGAAGGTCGGTGGTTCAAATCCGCCTCCCGCAATTACATAGTTTTCACATAGGTCTCGTAGTGTAGCGGTTAACACGCCTGCCTGTCACGCAGGAGATCGCGGGTTCGATTCCCGTCGAGACCGCCATTTTAATTACGGTTCAGTAGCTCAGTTGGTAGAGCAATGGATTGAAGCTCCATGTGTCGGCAGTTCGACTCTGTCCTGAACCATTCTATTTTTATTGCAATTTGGCGGTTGTGGTGAAGTGGTTAACACATCGGATTGTGGTTCCGACATTCGTGGGTTCGATTCCCATCAGCCGCCCCATAATCGTTAATGCGGGTGTAGTTTAATGGCAAAACCTCAGCCTTCCAAGCTGATGTTGTGGGTTCGATTCCCATCACCCGCTCCAAATATTATTATTCCACAGTAGCTCAGTGGTAGAGCTATCGGCTGTTAACCGATCGGTCGTAGGTTCGAGTCCTACCTGTGGAGCCATGGCTCCTTGGTCAAGCGGTTAAGACACCGCCCTTTCACGGCGGTAACACGGGTTCGAGTCCCGTAGGAGTCATTCACAATCAGAAACGTAATCACGTTTCTGATTTTTTTATCATTATATGGAGAGTTGTCCGAGTTGGCCGAAGGAGCACGCCTGGAAAGTGTGTAGGCGCCACAAGCGTCTCGAGGGTTCGAATCCCTCACTCTCCGTTATTTGCTTTAAAATGGTTAAATATAGTATTACAAAGCGTTGATGTAACGGCATTTTGATGTATATAGTTTTAAATGGTTTGATACCGTAAAAATATCTTACACCAAAGTGACGCAAACGAAATAGCTAATAAAACAAAAATACGCCAACGATCTTGGCGTAAATTTTTCTATATAAAAGACAAGGCATTGATTGCTTTGTCTTTTTTTATATCAAGCGTTATAGGTATACTAGAATATTCTAAGTGCTTATAAACATATGAGATAAGAAATAATATCGATAGATTTGTCTGCTTGCCGTAAATGATCCTTTTCCATAATTCTTCTAAAAAATTCGAAAAATAATAAGGGTAGTTGATTACCCTTATTATTTAAGTTTATCCGCTTTTTCCCAATAATCTTCCGCGTATAATTCTAGGTTGTTCGGCATGCTATCTACATCTTTTTTATGAATAGCATCTATTATTTCTTTGTCCCACTTAGTAGACAGTAATTCACTTTTCGAATTATCTTTATCCACAAAGATGATATGAACATCTGCGGAATTAATATTTAATCCTGTTTCTTTCAAAGCGTATACAGTTTGTGCTGTAGCTTCTTTGGCATTGCGTCTATCGTTTTTATCTGTGTTTTTATCATTGATAGTTAAGTCTACAATTGCAATACGTTCAGATGGACTATAATCAACATAATCAATATGTGCAAATGTTAACTGATTCATAAGGTGCTGTTTGATTGTCTTAACGTCCGGTTCATCATCTTCTTGAATGACATCTTGTTTAACCTCTTTAGGTACAGACTCTTTTGTCTTTTCTATTTTCTTTGGTTTTCTTTCTTCAATAGGTTTACTTTCCTTTTTAGATTCTTGCTCATTTTCTGTTTGTTGAATCGTTGGCTTATCTTTCTCTTGGGAATCATCAGTCAAAACCCCAATAACAGCTATAATTACAATTACAGCAGTTATAATCCATTTAGTTGTTTTATTCCATTTTGTATATTTCCACATTAGAAATAGGCCTAAAGGAAAGAATAAAATGAGTAATAATATAATAAACCAATTCTTTTGATAAAACTTCACTAGTATTCCTCCAAGTCTATATGTAATGCTTCAAAGTGAATAATAGAATCTGTCGTAATAAGTAGACAAGCGGTATTTCTTTTAGTTCTATTTTAATGGTGGGAAGGTAAAACTTCCCGCCTTTTTTGATACGCAAAAAGCGCAATTGCCTCTATAATTTAAAGTGCCTAAACCCAAATTAAAGGAGACAAGTGCGCCTATGAACTATGATAACTTATAATCACTAAGAATAGAAGAGGGAAATATTAAATTATTTAATCGAACTATTAAATTGCAGAAGCGTAAAGAGAAATACGAGTCTATTCAATAGTAAAATGCTCCTTCATCACCAAAATTAAATGTCCAGCACCATCACATTGATTTATCACTCGAATTTGTTTTAACCCCATATCTTTCCAAATAAAATTTATAAAGTAAAAGACGATATAAGTTGTTAAATATTCAATTTGAAAGTAGAATGAATAATAAGAACAATGATAGTGGGTGAGGAAATGGCATTTGCTAAAAGTAAAAAGCACCGAAAACAAATATTAGATTCTCTTACTGCAGAACAAAGAGAAGTGATATTAAAGCATTATAAATTTAAGAAGAAAAATGACTTGTTTAATTCACTATACGATGTATCAGATCAATGGGAATTATTAGATGTCAAAATGAATGAAAACTATGGCAATTGTGAAGAAGATGAAAAATTATATTGTGAATGCGGAAAAGAATTGAAATATCAGTATGTATTATTTTCAAAAAAAGAAAATAAAGAAGTTTGTTTAGGTATTAATCATTTCAAAACACATACTAACATACCGGTTAGTGTGGCTAACAGAGTTAAACGCGATGCTTTTAAAATAGACTTTTGGCTAGATGATATTTTGGTACAGATAGAATTTTGCCAAATTAATGAGGAAGCTAAAGAAACAAATGAAAAAATCTTAAAGTTTTGTCGAAGCATAAGTTTAGATGAAATGAAAGAATACAATAACAAAATCCATCATCCATTATCTAAAAATGAACTTAATCTAATGGTCGATTTTGTAAATGCAGATTTAGTATTACCTCCCAATATTTCAGATGCGATAGAAGAAATCGAAGAGTACCGTCTATTAGAAATTGAACGAGATAGACGTTATAAAGCTATGTTAGTTAAAAAAGAAAAAGAAGAGAAGTCAAAGGAACAGAAAAAGATTAATGCATTATTGATTGCTGAATGCAGAGTATATATTGTTAAAGAACTTAAAAAGGCGGACTCATTAACTTTAGAAAAATTGTATATTGAAAATAAAGGCTATATTGATAAGCTGCTCAAAATAATGGATGCTGAAAGTCTAGTCAAAGCTATTTTTACATCTGTTAACAAGTACAGTGCATACAAAGTAAACTGCCAAAACAATGTTATTCATAAAGTTGGAGAAAAAACAATCTGATTTATGATGAATAGTAAGATAGAAATAATGAATCGCTGCTTAATATCGAAAGAAAAAGAGATGCCTTGCATTTTCTGCAAGGCATACTATGGCAGCAAGCCATTATTATTTAATTATAATCAAGAATATGAGTTATTCATAAAGGTCTAAATACTTTTCTGTGAATGTTTCGTTAGAAATCTCTCCATTATCACGCTGTTGTTGCAGTACTGCTGCTTCTTCTTGGATCTTGTCGTATTCCTCTCTCGAATAACCGTATTTCTCCATTTCCTGATAGTTCAGTTCTTCTTGTTGTTTTTGTTCTTCTGGTGTTAAGCAACCGCCGACTGTGCAGTATGTTCCATCCTCTTTATATTCACCGAATCCTGCATCTCCATTTGGAACATTCGTATTTTGATTTGCTTGTTGCTGCTGCTCAGTAGGGGGAGGCGTTTGTTGTGGTGTATTACTCTGACTCGCCGCTTCATTAGTTGCAGTTTGAGCATTATCATCACTTTGTGCTGTAGATGAATTTTGTGTATTGGATTCTGCTTGCGTATTATTTGTATCTTGGTTGGCTGTATCGTTTTGTTTTTTAGAATCCGCTGCTTCTTCTTTCTTATTGTCGCTCTTTTGTTTTTCTTTTTGGTCCTTTTGCTCAGTGTTTTCTTTCTTATCCTTATGTTCTGCTTCTTGATCATTACCACAAGCCGATAACACTAACACAGAGGACAATAGAATGGTCACTAAATATTTCACTTGCTGCACCTCCATTAAGTTTATATATGTTAACTATTTACCCTGTGTGAAATTTAAATAACACGGCAGTTAATTGTGTATTGGCAGATTGATTGTAATTAAAATGCCGCCTCAAGTTTGAAGCGGCTTGTTTGGTATTAGTGCTATTCATTAATTTTTAGGCGCTTTGATTTAGTTACTTGTTTTTCGTCGATATCATCTACACTCTTTTGACTGAAGCGAAAGATTTTCATCAAGGCAGGTTTTGATAATGCTAGGAAGGAAAGAAATGTTGCTAGAAAAGAGAAGTGGGTTACATTCAATACAAACAGCATAGGCACAAATATTAAAACAAAGAGTGCAATAAATATAATCAATGGCAGTATTTTGGTTAACAAACCATTTAGTGTGCCTTTAGAAAGACGTGTCAGTATGAATACGATTAATCCGATTAAAAGCAATGGGATAATGATCGTAGTCAATGTTGCAACGTAAGCTTCTGCATAGCGATTCCAATCAAGATGAATGATGTAATACATAGAAGAGTCTTTTGGGATATTTAATCTGAATAGATTATTGCCGTAATTTGCATAGAGATAATATACGATGAGTAACAATAATGTGATTGAGCCGCAGTATTTAATAATTGTGCGTGTTATTTTTGCAGGTGTTTGGCGCAAAATAATTTCCTCATTTCAAGTAATTTCTATTATTATCTTATGCTTTAGTTTTAAAAGCAATAGAGATGTTGTCATAGATACGACTTTTATACGAGGTGGAAGATGACTACGCGTGGTACAATAGTGGTAAGAGTAATATAAGAAAAACTTTAACATTATTTCGAAATAAGGTGATAGACATGAAACGCTCAGATAGAAATCAACCTGATTATGACCGTTATAATCGCGACCCTCGTGACCCTAGAGATGGGCAAGATCCGCGTTATCGTGATACGCGCGAAGAAGAATACCGCAGACGTTCTGATGAAGACGGACGTTATTATAATGAACGAGATTACAGACGCGAACGTATGCTGGAAGATGAAAATCGTAAAAACAGCAAATGGAAAAAAGGCTTGGCAGCTATTGTTGTGATATTATTGATTGTCGTTGCTGTCTTTATAGTCAGAAACATGATGCAGCCGAAAGATAGTACTGAAACTGCTAATCAAAATGCGCAAACACAACAAACACAAGCAAACAATAATTCAAGCCAAAAACCGGTAACGAACAACTATAAAGAAATCATCAAAGAAAAAGAAACAATCATTAAAGAAAAGATTGAAAGTGCTAAAAACAATATTCAAAACGGCCAAAACAGTCAAAGTGCTATTGAATCTGCACAAAACGAAGTGAACCAGTTAAAAGATAAAGCAACAAATGCGACAGACCAAAACGTGATAGATCAATACCAAAATGCAGTTGATAAATTAAAACAAGCGAACCAAGCACAGCAAAATGGTGAAAATCAATCTAAAGTGAACAGCTTGTTAAGTGATATCGACAGTAAGCTTCAAAGTATTAAAGATAAATTAAGTCAGCTGTTTAATTAAATATAATCAATTTCAGGGGATGCGTGCAGCATCCTCTTTTTTCAATTCGAAAATTAAGGGTAAAATATAGAAATTTGTTATGATGGATAAGTATAGAAATTAGGAGGCAGATAGTATGGATTATTGGTTAAAGCAAAGTGCAGAAAGTGTACCGCAAAATATTGCATTAGATGATGGTACGACTCAACTTACTTTTGCGAATGCTTATCAAGCGGCAAAGCAGTATGCATATGTATTAAAACAGCAAAATGAAAAGAGAATTGCATTTTATATTGATAACCGTATTGATTCCGCATTGATTATTTACGGAGCATGGCTTGCTGGGGTAGAAGCGGTAATGATTAATACCAGACTTACATATGAAGAAATCAAATCACAGCTGAAATCCGTACAAACAAATACGATTGTCGCTGTATTACCGTTAGAATTAGATGGTTTTAAAATTATCAGCTGGAGTGACATCGAAGCACAGCGTTCAACAAAAACGTATGAGACAGAGTTGAATTTAGAACGTATTGCTTCGATTATGTTTACATCAGGTACAACAGGACCGCAAAAAGCAGTGCCGCAAACTTTCAGAAACCATTTAGCTAGCGCAAACGGGTGCAGAGAAAGTTTAGGTTTTGACCGTCATACGAAATGGTTATCGGTATTGCCGATTTATCATATTTCAGGCTTAAGTGTGCTGCTGCGCAGTATTATTGAAGGATTCACAGTGCGTATCGTTCAAAAATTTGATGCTGCACAAATTTTAAAACAAATTCAAACAGAACAAATCACGCATATTTCATTAGTCCCGCAAACATTACAGTGGCTGATGAATCAAGGATTGAATCAACCTTACCAATTGGAAAAAATCTTACTTGGCGGTGCGAAATTATCTGAAACACTGATTGAGCAGGCTTTAGATGCAAAATTGCCTATTTATAACTCTTTCGGAATGACAGAAACATGTTCTCAATTTTTAACAGCGTCACCGACAATGCTGAAACAAAATCCGAATACAGTAGGGAAACCGAGTCCTAATGTGCAAGTAAAACTTATTAATGTCAATCACGAAGGCCATGGGGAACTGTTATTAAAAGGCGATAATGTGATGGATGGTTATTTATATCCAAAAGATTTAACAGATGTATTTGAAGATGGTTATTTTAAAACGGGTGATATCGCAAGTATTGATATGGACGGATTTGTGATGATTTATGATCGCAGAAAAGATTTAATTATCAGCGGCGGAGAGAATATTTATCCATATGAAATCGAAACAGCAGCAAAGCGTTTTCCAGGTATTACTGATGCAATGTGCTATGCTCAAGATGATGATGTATGGGGGCAAGTGCCTGCGCTTTATTATGTGAGTGAACATTCGATTGATGAAGCACAATTAGAAGCCTTCTTAAAAGAACATTTAGCTAAATATAAGGTGCCGAAAGCATACCTGCGCAAAACTTCATTGCCGTATACATCTACAGGTAAATTAAAACGAGGAAAAATCGAGGATTAAATGATGAGATTCAATACTATTCGCTTTTATTCCTACGAGGCACCTTTTAAACACCCGATTAAGACACCTAAAGTGAATTTGAACAGCAGAAAAGTGCTGGTTATAGAATTAGTCAATGAAGCAGGTACATCTTATTTTGGTGAAGCAAATGCGTTTGAGACAGATTGGTATGATAAAGAAACCATCAAAAGTGTATACACATCAATTAAAGATTGGTTTTATCATCATTTAAAAGGACAAGATATTACTGATTTTGAAGAAGCAGCGGTTTATTTAAATGCGCTGGATGCGGCACCGACTGCAAGAAGTACAGCAGCGATGGCGTTATTCCAAGCTTTTCATACACTGCCTGCTTTTGATGTTGCTTACGGGGCAACAATCAGCGGATTATCTGAAGATAATTACCAGCAGCTGTTATCAACACAACCGAAGCGGGTTAAATTGAAATGGTCGCAACATGTTTTAGAGGACTTAAAGCAGCTCCAAGCATTGCCTTTTCAACCAGAACTGGCTTTAGATGCCAATGAATCTTTAACAGAACAAGATAGTGAGACATTGAAACAAGTGCATGCGGCTGCTGACTTACTGTATATCGAAGAACCTTTTAAAGATTTAAATATATTAAAGGCTATAGATAGTGCTCAGATACCGCCGGTTGCTTTAGATGAAAAAGCACGCGACCTAGAAACGATATTAAAATATGTACAGGACTATCCGATAGATACAGTGGTTTTAAAGCCGTTCAGGCTGGGCGGTATAGACAAAGTGTTAACAGCTATAGAAAAGCTTGAGCATTATAATATTAAAGTGGTTATCGGCGGGATGTACGAGTATGGTTTAAGCCGTTACTTTACAGCGTACTTGAGCCGTTTTACAGAATATCCTGGTGATGTCACACCGTACGGTTATTATTTCGAACAAGAATTTGTGTCAAAAAACGGCATATTAAAAGAGGGGCACATTCATTTTGTGCCCCCTGAAGTCAATGTGCAATTATTAAATGCTTATGAATGATGATGGTGGTGATGATGCTTTTTGTCGTGTTTCATCGGAACCGGGTCGAAGCCGCCTTTATGAAATGGGTGGCATTTAGAAATACGTTTAATACCGAGCCAAGCGCCTTTAATCGGTCCATGGACTTCAATGGCTTCTTTCGTATAATTAGAACAAGTAGGGTAGAAGCGGCATGTGGGCGGTGTCAGCGGTGATATAAAATGCTGATACAGCCAAATGATGCCTAAAAAGAGCTTCTTCAAATTAATCCCTCCGCTTTATATAAACTAAATCGTAACGAATCTATTTTAGCATAGAATACAAAGGAATGTGATGGAATGTGATTATGCATGATCAATTTGATAAAGAGATAAGGCTCCATTTTACAACTGAAAATGATCAGCCGGATGGAGAACATGTATTAGCAATTACGTGTATGAAGGGGCAGTATTTGCTGACACGTCATAAGAAAAGAGGGATTGAATTTCCTGGAGGAAAAATCGAAGCAGGCGAGAGCAGTGAAGCAGCTGTTTTACGTGAGTTGCATGAGGAAACAGGGGGACATGCCAAAGCAATGACTTATATTGCGCAGTATACTGTGTATCATCCTGATGGAGAAAAATGGTTTACGAAAGATGTGTATGCTGTTCTCGTCGATCGTTTGGATGAGAAGTCGGATTATCTAGAAACAGAAGGCCCTGTTTTATATCGTTCGTTAGACGCAATTCGTGATGAGGATAAAAGTTATTTGCTAGAAGACGAGGCAATATTAAAATGTGTAGAAAGAGTGATACAACTTGGACTTTATCAAAACGAAACGAATGCCGATTGATTTATCGACGCATATTGGTGAAGAAGTGACGTATTTGGTGGATCATTTGCGTGTGAAAGGGTTAATGATGAAGCCGAAAAAAGATGTGAAGCGGATTGTAATTTATCTGAGAGGCGGTAAAGGCAAAGTGGGCCGTGTGCGTGCTGGACGTATGCTTCAGTTTGCAGATGAGCATACTTTAGTCTTCGGTCCATATTACAGAGGCAACAACGGCAGTGAAGGCAGAGATGAATTCAGCGGAGATGATTTGCACGATGTCACACAGGCTATTCGTATTTTGAATGCTAAGTATCCTGATGCTTTTGTGCATATCATTGGTTTTTCACGCGGCGGTTTGCAGGGATTATTGACATTCCAAAATTTGCCGGCAGATAGTTATATTATTTGGGGCGGTGTTTCTGATTTGCATCTCATGTATGAAGAACGTGTAGATTTAAGAGGCATGTTGAAACGTATGGTAGGACATCCTAAGAAAGATGACGCAGCCTACGATCAACGAGAAGCACTGCAATATATTGATGCAGACAGTCCGCCGATACTTATTGTGCATGGCGGAGAAGATATTCAAGTCGGAATACATCAAGCTTATTATTTAGAAGAATACTTAGAACGTATCGGACATCGTTATCAAACTTTCTATCAAATGAAAGAAGGTCATGTACCGCGTCCTAAAGCATTAAAAGAAGTGTTAAAGGTCATCCGTCAGTGGATGGCAAAAGTTGAAAATCAGCAAAAATAAAACGACCGAAGCGATGGCTTTCGGTCGTTTTGTAATAGATTATCTATTTTATTGAAAGGGTGATTATGCTTTGAATCCGCCTTTATCAGCGATTTCTTGGCTTTCTTCACCGAATTTCTTGAAGTTTTCAACGAAACGTGAAATTAAATCTTGTGCTTGTTCACGGTATGCATCTTGGTTGCTCCAAGCATTGATAGGTTGCAAGATTGAGTTTGGAACGTCTTCAATTTCTTTTGGAACACTTAAACCAAAGACTTCATCTTTTTCAAACTCTGCTTTCTTCAAATCACCTTTAATGGCAGCATCTACCATACGACGTGTATATTTAAGGCTGATACGACGACCTACGCCGTATTTACCGCCTGTCCAACCTGTGTTCACTAAGTAAACATCTACGTCGTGTTTATCGATTAAATCACCTAAAAGCTCAGCATAAACTTTTGCGTGCAATGGTAAGAATGGTGCACCAAAGCAAGTTGAGAATGATGGTACAGGTTCTGTAATACCACGTTCTGTACCTGCAAGTTTAGAAGTGAAACCACTTAAGAAGTGATAAAGTGCTTGCGCTTTATTTAATTTAGAGATTGGCGGCAACACGCCGAATGCATCTGCAGTAAGGAACACAATTGTATTTGGATGTGCACCTTTTGAAGGTTTTGCGATATTTTCAATATAATCGATCGGATAAGCAGCACGTGTGTTTTCAGTGTGCTCATTGTCATCGAAGTCAACAGAACCATTATCTTCAACAACTACGTTTTCTAAAATTGTACCGTAACGGATTGCATTATAGATTTGAGGTTCTTTTGATTTTGATAAGTTGGTAGCTTTTGCATAGCAGCCGCCCTCGATGTTGAAGATACCGTTTTTGTTCCAACCATGTTCATCATCACCGATTAATTTACGATCAGGTGCTGCAGATAATGTAGTTTTACCTGTACCTGATAAACCGAAGAATAATGCGACATCGCCTTTTTCTCCAACGTTTGCTGAGCAGTGCATACTCATGATATCTTGCTGCGGCAATAAGTAGTTCATTACTGAGAAGATACCTTTTTTCATTTCACCAGCATATTCTGTTCCCCCGATTAGAATTATACGGTGTTTGAATGAAATGATAACGAATGTTTCTGATTTTGTGCCGTCAACTTCAGGATTAGCTTTGAAATGAGGTGCTGAAACGATTGTGAAGTTAGCTTTGATTTTTTCAGCTTCATCTTTTGAAGTAGGGCGGATGAACATATTGTGCGCAAATAAGTTATGCCAAGCCATTTCATTAATTACAGTTAAACGTAACTGAGTATCTTGGTCACTGCCTGCATAACCATTGAAGACATAGAGTTCATCTTTTTGATCTAAGTAATCTAATACTTTGTCATACAGTCTTAAGAAAGTTTCTTCTTCGATAGGTTGGTTAATTGATCCCCAGTCAATTGCATCTCTATAGGAAGGTTCGTTTACAATAAATTTATCCTTAGGAGAACGACCTGTGTATTGTCCAGTAAGTGCGTTGATTGCACCTAGTTCTGTCAATTCGCCTTCGTTATTGTCTAAAATCTTGTTGTAAAGCTGTGTTTTAGTCAGTTGGAAAAGTGATGATGATTTTCCAATTAAATGTTCCAATTTTTTTCGGTTAGTTTGTGCATCTACTGCCATTTTAAATAACCCCTCCAGAGCATTAAGTATTAATTGTAATTGTAAGCCTTTACATTTTCATAGTATAACATATTACCATGATTATTCCACAACAGATTAAAGATTTTGTAAACATAGAATTGACAAGTGTAAATTGTTTGGGTAGTATTGTGTGTAACGGATTCTCTTATCCTGAGTGGCGGAGGGACATGGACCCAAAGAAGCCCAGCAACCTCTCCTTATTGGAGAAAGGTGCCAAACCGTTTGCAAATGTCATAGAAGACGTTTGAACGATAAGAGCGAAAGGACGTTTAAGGGCTTTCTCTCTATGTATATAGTTAGAAAGTCCTTTTTTATTTGAGCTCGTAGATAGAGAATTTTCGTAAAAAAATCAAAAGGAGTCAGTTATGTCGAATAATAGAAGATTATTTACGTCAGAATCTGTTACAGAAGGGCATCCTGATAAAATAGCGGACCAAATTTCAGACGCTATTTTGGATGAATTATTAAAGAAAGATCCGGATGCAAGAGTAGCTTGCGAAACAGTAGTCACTACAGGAATGGCTATGATTGTCGGAGAAATTTCTACAGCAACTTATGTTGATTTTCCTAAAGTTGTCAGAGATACAGTAGAAGAAATCGGTTATACACGAGCAAAATATGGTTATGACAGCCAAACAATGGCGGTTATGTCAGTAATTGATGAACAATCACCTGATATTGCTCAAGCAGTTGACCGTGCGCTGGAATACAGAAATGAAATTACGGAAGAAGAAATCGAAAGTACAGGTGCAGGGGACCAAGGTTTAATGTTTGGTTATGCGACTAATGAAACAGAAACTTATATGCCTTCACCTATCTACTTCTCTCATCAATTAGCAAAACGCTTATCAGATGTTAGAAAAGACGGTACTTTAACATACTTAAGACCGGACGGCAAAGTTCAAGTGACTGTTGAATACGATGAAAACGATCAGCCTGTTCGTATTGATACTATTGTATTATCTACACAGCATGCAGAAGATGTAAGTTTAGATCAAATTCAAAAAGACATCAAAGCGCATGTTATCGATCCAATTGTACCGAAAGCATTATTAGATGAAGAAACAAAATTCTTCATCAATCCTACAGGACGTTTTGTAATCGGCGGACCGCAAGGTGATGCTGGTTTAACAGGCCGTAAGATTATTGTAGATACTTATGGCGGATTTGCACGTCACGGCGGCGGATGCTTCAGCGGTAAGGATCCTACAAAAGTGGACCGTTCAGCAGCTTATGCGGCACGTTATGTGGCTAAGAATATTGTTGCTGCGGGATTAGCAGATAAATGCGAAGTACAGCTTGCTTATGCAATCGGTGTTGCTGAACCAGTATCGATTTCAATTGATACATTTGGTACAGGCAAAGTGTCTGAAGGTGTGTTAGTTCAAGCAGTCAGAGATAACTTTGATTTGCGCCCAGCAGGCATCATTAAGATGTTAGACTTGAAACGCCCGATTTATAAACAAACAGCAGCATATGGTCACTTCGGCCGTACAGATGTTGCATTACCTTGGGAACGTGTTGATAAAGTGGATGTATTGAAAGCAGCAGTCCAAGCATAATTTCGTACTTTTTGAATAAAATACGCTTTATTATCGATACATTTGAAAATTTCCTTTATAATTGGTAGTAAGATAAGTAAAGGAGCGGAAATATGTTATGGGACCATTGGAAATTGGTTTAATTGCAGCAATTGTTGTAGCTGTTATCTGTTTTGTACTCTTCTTAATTGCGTTAAACAGTAAGAAGAAAGCAAAACTGCAAGCAGAAGAACAATATGAGGCAAAAGAAAGAAGTTTAAAAGAAAATTATGAAGACGAGTTGGAAAAAGAACGCGTCGAACATAAAAAAGCGGTCACTAAACAACGCGCTGATTTTGATGAAACAGTTACTTCGAAAGACCGTGAAATTGATGCGCTGAAGCTCTTCTCTAAAAATCATAGTGAATATGTGACAGATATGCGTTTAATCGGTATCAGAGATCGCTTGGTCAAAGAAAAACGTATCCGTCCTGAAGATATGCACATCATGGCGAATATTTTCTTGCCGAAGAACGATTTCAATGATATTGATCGCATCAGTCATTTAGTGTTAACGCGTACAGGGTTATACATTATTGATTCACAGTTATTGAAAGGGCATGTTTATAACGGTATCAGTAAAGAACAATTCAGTACTTTACCGACAATTGAACAAGTCTTTGATGTGCTTGATTTAGATAAACGTCATCCTCAAACACTTGTGTTAGATGAGAATGACGATAAGCAATCAGCTTCATTTGTGAATTATTCAAATCAATTAAAACGTGTAGAACAGCTTGCTGAAACGCTGAAACGCGAATTAGATTTGAAATATACACCGATGGCATTGCTTTACTTCAACCCTAAAAATGAGGGTGCTGTAACGATTTCTAACTATTCTCAAACAACGAATACAAAAGTATTGGTTGGACCTGAACAGTTAGATGAATACTTTAATAAATTCGTATTTCATGGACGTATTCAATATAATGTTGAAGATTTGCAACGTGTCATGGAAGAAATCGAATCATTCAACTAAACGACAAAGTACCATTGACTGCAAGTATTGCAGTGGATGGTACTTTTTATTTTTAACCAGGACTTTCACTCATGCACTGTTTAACAATTAAGCGTATAGTAAAGGTTGAGAAAAGCGAAGTCTAAAGGAGAGATAGAGATGGAGTATATTACATTTTACAATGGTAATACAATGCCGAAAGTCGGATTAGGCACTTTCAGAGTAGAAAATAATGATCAATTAAAAGCATCTGTTCAATATGCTATTGAACAAGGTTATAGAAGTATTGATACTGCTATGATTTATCAAAACGAAGAAAAAGTAGGAGAAGGTATTAAAGCAGGTATAGCCGCTGCAGGATTAAAACGTTCAGATGTGTTTATTACCTCTAAACTATGGTTGGATGATTATGGTAGAACGAATGTAGAAGCGGCTTATCAAACATCGCTGGATAAATTAGGACTGGACTATTTAGATTTATACTTAATGCACTGGCCTGGAACAGATGAAGATTTAATGATAGAAACATGGCAGGGTATGGAAGATTTATTGAAAGATAATAAAGTTAAAAACATCGGCGTCAGCAATTTCCATCCCCATCATTTAGAAGCCTTATTATCACATGCTTCTATCAAACCTGTTATCAATCAAGTTGAATTTCATCCTTATCTGACACAAAGTGATTTAAACTTATATTTAAATGCACAGCGTATTCAAATGGAATCATGGTCGCCCTTAATGAATGCACAAATTCTTGAAGATGAAACTGTAAAACAAATTGCAGAAGAAGTTGATAGATCTCCAGCACAAGTTATCATTCGTTGGAATCTTCAACATGATGTGGTAGTAATTCCAAAATCAATAACACCTTCTCGTATCAATGAGAATATTCAGGTCTTTGATTTCGAACTTACTGAAGACCAAATGCAGCGCCTTGATAATTTGAATCAAAATAAAAGAGTAGGGCCTGACCCAGAACATTATGAAGGTCATAAATAAAGAGAATAACATAGAATAAAAATAGAGAAGCGGGTTCACTACAAAACCTGCTTCTCTATTTTTGCTTATCTTTTCATTTTTAAACTAAATGATAGCCGATCAGACAAGCCGCAAAACATAAACCATACTGCAATAAACTATAAATAATGAACAGTGTCAGTTTTGTTTTATTCATTAGCATTTGTGACAGCTCTGAAGAAAGTGTAGAAAAAGTGGTTAAACCACCTAAAAAGCCTGTAACGAGCAATGGCGACACAAACGCATGTCCTATGGCCATACCTGAAATAATACTGATTAAAAAGCTGCCGGCTAAGTTAACGATTAACGTCGCAATCGGAAGCTGCGTACGTAGATTTTTACAACTATTTGTGACAGCTGCACGTACAACTGCACCTAAACCGCCGCCAACCATTACTAAAAGCAGATTAATCATTGCTTAACGCACCTCCCAATTTGGTTCCGATATAACATAAAATTATACCTAACACATAACTTGAAAGGGCATAAATAATGAGTAAAGGTATTTGCTGATGGGCAAGCATTTTAACCAGTTCAAATTGAAACGTGGAAAAGGTTGTCAATGCACCTAGCAAACCTGTAGTGATGCCTTTCTTGACTAATGGATGATCTTTAAAGTATTGGATAGCCAATGCTGAAATCAATCCCATCAAAAAGGCACCAGCTAAGTTTGCGGTAAATGTGCCTATCGGAAAACCTTGTCCGGAATTTAAAAATGAAAATAAATAGCGCAGCAATGCACCTATGGCACCGCCTGCAAAAACATATAAATACTGCACATTATCGCCTCTTACAATCGTAATATATAAATTATTCTACGATGCTCATAAAATGTCAATCTTGTTTTAAAATTATTTAAGCATACCGAAAGAGAATAATGACGCAACAATATGAATGACAATTACAATCAGTAAAAGGATTGGCAGAAATTTGCTTGCTGGTCGAATCCAATCTTTACGATCTTTGGCATGTTTGATTGATTTATCCGCTAGAATAATAGCAACAATCAAAATAATGACATTAATGATACTGCTGGTGATAATCTTTTTGACGATAGAATGAAATTGTTCGTTTAATAGTGGATTAAACATGTTGAAGTTAAAACTTATAACAATAAGTATAAGCGTGAGATAAAAATAAAGTTTTGACCGTGACATGATGACCTCCATTTCTTTACATTCTTTAATATTATCATAGATTATGAAGGTGCAACCATTTCTTTACAAAATCGTAAGATAGGAATGGACGTTTGAGTTAATCAATCGCGATTTGAACCTCTGAGTGTTATAATCAAATTACTTTCAAAAGGATTGCAAGTAATATGAAGGAGGCACTTATATTATGGTAAAAGCAGATTTAAATGTTGAAGTATTTGCGGATGGTGCAGATATTGAAGAAATGAAAAGAGCCTATAAAAATAACGAGGTAGATGGTTTTACTACAAACCCAAGTCTAATGGCTAAAGCGGGTGTAACAGATTATAAAGCATTCGCAGAAGAAGCAGTTAAAGCAATTCCTGATGCTTCAATTTCATTCGAAGTTTTCGCAGATGATCTTGAAACAATGGAAAAAGAAGCTGAAATTTTAAAACAATACGGTAAAAACGTATTTGTTAAAATTCCTATTGTTAATACAAAAGGCGAATCAACAATTCCTTTAATTGAAAAATTATCAGCCAATCAAGTTCAGTTGAATGTGACAGCTGTTTATACAATCGAGCAAGTTAAAGAAATTACTGAAGCAGTAACTGAAGGTGTACCGACTTATGTTTCTGTATTCGCAGGCCGTATCGCTGATACAGGTGTAGACCCATTACCGCTTATGAAAGAATCTGTAGAAGTTACTCATTCTAAAGAAGGCGTTAAATTATTATGGGCTAGCTGCCGCGAATTATTTAATGTCATTCAAGCAGACGAAATCGGTACAGATATTATTACTTGCCCAGCAGGTGTTATCAGCAAAATTCCTAATATCGGAAGAGATATCAACGAATTATCAGTAGATACTGTTGAAGGATTTGCGAAAGATATTAAAAAATCAGGACTTTCAATTCTTTAATTCAAACAAAATTAAAGGTATCTAAACCTTTAAAGCTAGTATAAAATAAAGGCAGAAATAATCTTTTCATAAGGTAGATTCCCTTATTAAAAGTTATTTCTGCCTCTTTTTTAAATAAGAATCGGGCAGGTGTATAGGTGTAGTGAAAAAAGAGCATTTTGAAACAAAAGTAAAAAAGCAGCTTTGGTTCTTGAATAATAAAGAAAAAGCACAGCTGAATCAAGTTTTATCTGAAGTAGAACAAAATCAGGATCCTCAAGCAATTTACAAGAAGCCGATTAAGTTTTCTAATCAGTTTTTGCGTACGCACATTTTTCGTGAACGCAACCAAGGAACAGCCTCTTTCTTCTTAATTATTGCAGGAATGCTGTTAATCAATGCATTATTACTTGGTTTGTTTTTATTCGGCTTATTATCAAGCCTGAATGTCGTTCAATATTTTGTACATCCTCAAGTCGATCTATCGATGCTGCAACTTATATTGATTTTAACAGGCGGAATATTAGCAATCATTGTATCTAGTATTTTAATGAAGAAAGTCACTGCGTACTTTACCAAAAAGCTGCTTGAATGCCGTTTTAATCAGCAGCATTAAAAGTCAGATTATATAAAAAGATACATTCTAGCCATTTACGGTGAATCAATGCATAATGGGCATCTACTATGAGTTGTTCGCCATTTTTGAAAATCAATCGTGTCATAGAGTAATGGCATTGCACACCAGAAATTTCCAGTCCGTTAATAAAATGCTGGATAGGAGAGCGTTTATTGCGGATTGGGAACAGAATGGTTTGCTGATTAATAATCAATGGCAGATGTTTACGTATATTCAGCATACTTTTGAGTTCATGAGATGAATATTTCGGGGTGTATTGGTAATGTCTGAGTAATGCATTCATATACGAACTCAATGGAACTTTCGTTAATTCATGAAACAAATTATAAGCACATTCAATTTGAAACGTTTGATGCGGATAAGATGTGAAATATAAAATTTTAGGTCTGCGGTAATTTGTCATGCATGCGACGCTCCTTTTAGAAATTTTTTCAAAGGTGCTAATTTAGTGCGTGCCTGTGTTTGATATTTGCGGATGCTAGTCGCAGATTTTTTCATCAGCGTTTGAATTTCGAATTGTTTATATCCGCAAAGCTTAAGGTTCAGCCACATTCTTTCGCAATCATTCAACAATGCATAATACTCTGATGCAATGAGTTGCGATAGATGATTTTTAGTAGAGTTTATAGCACTGTGATTTTCAATAAGAGTAAAGTCTCCAATCGTATCCTCCAGGCATTTTCCTTTCTTTCGGAACTGGTCCACTAAATAAAAATTAAGCCTTTGAAATAAATATCCGCTCATGCTATTATGAATAGACATGTCGAATTGTCGCAATAATGACCACATTTTAATGGAAAGTAATTGTGCATATTCTTCGACATCATACTTGATATTATATTTCTTCAACAATGTGTAAATAATCCCTTGGTTACGGATGATTAATGTCTCTATATTCATCTCGTACCTATTCAATCTATGGGCATAACATGTTATTTCCAGTTGAAATAAGTTTAACGAAGTTTATAAATTATTTCATTTGCTTATTGTACAAAATAAGTGTTAAATAGAAGGGTAGAAATAAATTTTTAACTGAATTTGATTGCAGAAATGAACCGAAACATAACGATAAAGCATAATTCACTATAAGACGGGAGGATTCTATGGATTACGCACATTTAAATTTGGAACACTTTTTTGCACGCCATGATGAATTGGACATGATTAAAGATAGTTCAGATTTTGTAATGATTAATAATATGACGAATGAAATGATGTATCGCGATGGAAAAATAGAAGGAACGATCGATTTGAATCGTTACTATTATAAGAATAGATCAGAAGCAGCCAGCTTTATTATGATGGAGTATAAACGTCCGGAATAATAAACGTGCTTTTATAGAATTCTGCCTGTTTATTACAGTTTCACTGTAAATAAATAGGCTGTTTTTTATTTTGTAATGTTATATTGCACTTAATTATTACTGACGTTATAAAAATATTATATGAAGACTACAGCAATATTACATTCTGACTTCATTCCAGTCACATTTCAAAAGGTATGATAAAATGTGGAGTGGACAACTTTGAATTGTTATACACTTAAAAAAGTGTTAAGATTTAGAATCAATACGCATCAACTTTAATTTAACTTGACCTAAGAGGTGTAATTATGACGAAGCACAAGAAGGGCTCTATCTTCGCTATAATAGGGCTGCTTGTTATTTTGGCTGTTACTGGCTTTATTTTCTTTTCTATGATTTCAGATCAAGTCTTATTTAAACACGTTAAGAAAGTAGAGAAAGTTGAACATTTAGATGTGACTTTAGAAGAAGCAGCGAAAAAACAAATCGATAACTATACAAGCCAGCAGGTTTCTGACAAGAATGACAGATGGCATGATGCAACTGGTACAGAAATTAAAAAAGCGATGGATAGTAAAAACTTCATAGATGATGATATTCAAAAATATCAATTTTTAGATTTATCTAAGTATCAAGGTATTGATAAGAATAGAATTAAGCGTATGCTAGCGGACCGACCTACCTTGTTATCCCACACAGAAGATTTTATACATGCAGCGAAAAAACGCCAAGTGAACGAAGTCTACTTGATTTCGCATGCTGTCTTGGAAACAGGCGCTGTTAAAAGTGAATTATCAAAAGGTGTAGAGATAGACGGTAAGAAATATTATAATTTCTACGGTGTAGGCGCATTAGATAAAGACCCTGTCAAAACAGGTGCAGAATACGCTAAGAAACATGGATGGGATACACCAGAAAAAGCCATTGACGGCGGTGCAGAATTCATCCACAAACATTTCTTATCCAACCCAGATCAAAATACATTATACAGCATGAGATGGAATCCTAAGAATCCAGGTGAACATCAATATGCGACAGATATAAAATGGGCGGAAAGCAACGCATCATTGATTGCGAACTTCTATGAAAAAATCAACACTGAAGGTAAATACTTCAAATTATTTGTTTATAAAGACGATAAAAAACACCAATAATAGTTTAATATTGAATAAAGTTAAAGCGGAATGATTAAATGTTTGAGATTTAATTGTTTCGCTTTATTTTTGTTTATAGCATAATAGACAGTGTATAACTAAAAGTGTTGGTTAAGAGGAGGTTATCAACGATGCGCGTTGCAATTATAGGAATGGGTACGGCAGGCGTCAGTATCTTAAGACAATTAGAGCAGCATTCATATTTTAAAGAACTAGAAATAGATGTGTATGATAATGCGAAAAATATGGGGTAAGGTGTGCCTTTTCAAAACGACAGTTCGCAATTATTAATCAACTTGCCGAGTAAAGATATGTCGTTGAATTTAAATGACCAAGAAGAATTTTATAAATGGTATGAAAACCAAGATGAATTTAAATTCGATAACGCTGCGTATTTGCCGAGATTTGTATTCGGCCATTACATGAAAAGCTATTTAGAACGTTTCAGCAATCAGTATGACAATATACATATCATTACTGAAAAAGCGACTGAAATGTTTTTAGAAAAAGGGTTTGAAAAGGATGCACAGATTCAATATTTTGTATGTACGAATCATCAGCACGAAGCATGCCGACAATATGACTATGTCTTCTTGACTGTCGGAACAATGTCGTATCATGATCCTTACAAACTCAAGGGATTAAAAGGATTTATCAAATCACCGTATCCGACGTATGAAACGCTGAATACAGTGAATGGCACAGATGATATTGCGGTTATCGGTACTGGATTATCCAGTTTAGATGTTATTCGTTATGTTGTAAAACATCATCCTAACTTGCCTTTAACAGCTGTAAGCAGAAAAGGAGAGTTGCCGAGTGTCAGAGGTGAAATGCCTGATATTACATTGAAATATGTAACAAAAGACAACTTTAACAATATTATTAAATCTCATTTCGGCGTGGTACCGTTAGAATCTGCCATTCAATTGTTTAAACAAGAGTGCGAAGAATTGAATATTCCATTAGAACAATTAGTACATCGACGTGTCGGAGATCCGATTAAGGATTTAAAATATGATTTGGCGCATCCTGAAATCTTAGGTGTTTTCCAAAGTTTGTTAGAAACTATCAAAGAAAATATGAACTGGATTTGGAATAGTTTGAGCATCGAAGATCAAAAGATTTTCATGAAAGAATACATGCCGATACTTAAAGCCAATTCTAATCCGATGCCGCCGCGTACTGCGCGATTATTAATTGAAGAGATTGAAAATGGTCATTTAATTATTAAAAAAGATTTAGCAGAAGTGACACAAGAAAATGATACGTTTATCTTCAAATATAATGATGATACTAAAACAGAACAATACAACGTAGTGATTAATGCGACAGGACCGCGCACACAACTTAAAGATTTAGATGAAGATGATGCATTCTTAATTGATATTGCGAATAGACAAATTGTTCAAGCGCACCCGATGGGCGGGATTCAAATTGTGCCGGAGACCAATCAAGTAATTAGCCCAAGATACGGGACTTTGCCGCATTTAATTGCGATCGGTCAAATCACTAATGGTATCAATCAAGCACGTAACGGTGTCAATATGATAGTGCGTCAATCCGTTCAGGCTGTTGAGAGTCTGTATGAATATCATGCTGAAAACAGATAACGAATAAGTTAAAATTATTGTCATATAAAATAAAGTAAGCTATGATATTCTTATGAGCACGAAATACATGCTCGATCGATTCAGAAACAATTTCATAATATTCTTTCGGGGCAGGGTGAAATTCCCAACCGGCAGTAAATTATAAGCCTGCGACCTGTACTCATTTGATGAGTATGGCTGATCTAGTGTAAATCTAGAGCCGACAGTTAAAGTCTGGATGGGAGAAAGAATCAAGACGTCATTAAATATTAATTTTAATTGGTATTTAAGTGGGGTCTAGTTCGCTATACAGAAATCAGCTTTCTTACTATAGGGACTGGTCTGCTTAATTATCCAACGTTGATATATTCTAATCCGTTGCCTCTTTATTTGAGACAGCGGATTTTTTAATGAGGTGATTGTTTGAATCGTTTTTTACAAAATGCTATACAATTAGCAAAAATGGCTGAAGGCCAAACAGGTGTTAACCCTGCAGTCGGTTCTGTGGTTGTCAAAGACGGCAAAATTGTCGGACTCGGCGCACATTTGAAGCAGGGAGAAAAACATGCTGAAGTACAAGCATTAGATATGGCTGGATATGCAGCAAAAGGTGCTACCATCTATGTATCTTTAGAACCTTGTACACATTTTGGATCCACGCCGCCGTGTGTTAATAAAATTATCGAAGCGGGGATAAAAAAAGTTGTCTATGCTATGAAAGACATTACTTTGGATTCTCCTGGAGATGATATTTTAGCAGCGGCAGGTATTGAAGTGGATTATCAGCATCAATCTGAGGCAGAAGCAATGTATACAGACTTTTTTAAAGCTAAACAAGCACAAATACCAGAAGTAACATTAAAGGTAAGTGTAAGTTTGGATGGCAAACAAGCTACGGATGAGGGTCAAAGCAAATGGATTACCAATCCTGGTGTTAAACAAGAAGTATTTTTGCAGCGTGCACGTCATGATGCAATTTTGACCGGTGCAGGTACTGTTGCTGCGGATAATCCGAGTTTAACGGTGAGGTTAGAAGGTGAACGCCAACCCGTTCGTGTGATATTAGCACGCAGCGGTAATTTGGATTGGAACCAGAACATATTTCATGATCCGATTTCGCCTGTCTATGTATACACAGAAAATAACCAAATAAAAACAGATGAACTTCAATCTCACGTACAGGTGATTGTACTTGATGATTGTTCAATTGAAACTGTTTTAAAAGATTTATATAAGAAAGGTATCGGCTCAGTCTATGTTGAAGCCGGTCCTAAAGTGACTTCTCAATTTCTCCAATCGCAGTGTGTACAAACACTGATTATTTACTACGCCCCGAAAGTAATTGGAGGTTCTGGCGCTTATCAGTTTTATCAAACTGACAGCATTTTACCGCTGGAACAAGTTCCTCAATTTGAAATTGACCATTCTGAAATCATTGATCAAAATATCAAAGTTGTATTAAGAAAGAAGTGATTTCATGTTTACCGGTATTGTAGAAGAAATCGGTACGATTGACCGAATGACTACAGAACAAAATGTCATCAAAGTGACGATAGCATGTCAAACTATCATAGAAGATATGCATATCGGTGATTCAATCAGCGTGAATGGTGCATGTTTAACAGTAACTTCCTTTGATTCATCTTCCTTTGATGTCAATGTCATTAAAGGAACCGAAGACAAAACATATTTATCGCAGCTGACAAAAGGCAATCGCGTGAATTTAGAGCGTGCCATGCCCAGTCAAGGCAGGTTCGGCGGACATTTTGTTTTAGGACATGTTGATGAAGTAGGGTCGATTATTAAAATCAGACCTTCTTCAAACTCTAACATCGTAACTGTACAATGTCCTGCATCGATTACAGATCAAATGGTTCAGCAAGGTTCTATCACTGTTGATGGAACAAGTTTGACGATTTTCAGACTTGACCATGGACAATTTGATATCCATTTGATTCCTGAAACTAAACGATCGACTGTTTTAGGTCAGAAACGTGTGGGCGATAAAGTTCATTTAGAAGCGGATATGTTATTTAAATATGTACAAAAAGCAATTTCAAATGACAAGTCGGAATTGACTAAAGAGAAACTTATGCAATTCGGCTTTTAAGAGGAGTGTTGATAAATGCAATTTGATTCTATAGAAAGTGCTGTTGAAGCACTTAAACAAGGTGAAAGTATCATTGTTGTCGATAATGAAGATCGTGAAAATGAAGGTGATTTAGTTGCGATTACTGAATTAATGAATGATAATACTGTGAATTTTATGGCACAAGAAGGCCGCGGTTTAATTTGTGCGCCGATCTCACTATCATTAGCTAAATCATTGAATTTAGAGCCGATGGTTAAAGAAAATAGCGATGAGTTCGGTACTGCGTTTACTGAAAGTATCGACCATATTCATACTACAACAGGCATCAGTGCCGATGAACGAATGATGACAGCTCGTGCTTTGATTGATGAGAACAGTACTGCAAGCGACTTCAATCGACCAGGACATTTATTCCCGTTAATAGCAAGAACGGGCGGGGTGTTGGTTAGACAAGGCCATACAGAAGCAGCAGTAGATTTAGCTGAAATGACAGGTTCGAAACCTGCAGGATTGATATGTGAAATTATGAATGAAGACGGCACAATGGCAAAAGGTGAACAGCTGCAAGCATTTAAAGAAAAACATCAGTTGAAAATGATTTCTATTGAAGCCTTGATCCATTACCGCAAAGTACATGAAACGCATATGCATGCTAAAGCAAAAGTTAAAATGCCTACAGATTTCGGTACGTTTGATATGTATGGCTTTGAATCTGATTATTCACATGATGAAATTGTGGCTATTGTAAAAGGCGATGTTCAAAATGTAGAAAATGTACGGATTCATTCCTCTTGTTTAACAGGCGATATTTTCCACAGTCAGAGATGCGACTGCGGGGCGCAATTAGAAGCAGCAATGAAATACATCAATGAGCATGGCGGTATGATTATTTATTTACCGCAAGAGGGCAGAGGTATCGGTTTAATCAATAAATTAAAAGCTTATGAATTGATTGAAAAAGGTTACGACACAGTCACTGCCAATTTAGCTTTAGGTTTTGATGAAGACTTGCGTGATTATTATCATGCGGCTGAAATTCTAAAACATTTCGACATAGAAAAAGTCAATTTACTCAGCAATAACCCAGAGAAATTCAAAGGTTTAAAACATTACGGAATTGACGTGGAAAAACGTATTGAACTGATTGTTCCTGAATGTGAACATAACCATGATTATATGCATACAAAGAAAATGAAAATGGGACATATGATTTAAGTAAAAGAATCAATCATTAAATAATTGGAGGAATTAACAATGAACTTTGAAGGAAAATTATTAGGACAGGATTTAAAAATCGGTATCGTTGTGAGCAGATTCAACGACTTTATTACAGGACGCTTATTAGAAGGTGCGAAAGATGTTTTAGTACGTCATGAAGTAGATGGCAACCAAATCGATGTGGCTTATGTGCCAGGTGCATTTGAAATTCCATTGGCAGCGAAAAAATTAGCACAAACCGGAAAATATGATGCAGTAATTACATTAGGATGTGTCATCAGAGGGGCAACTTCTCACTATGATTATGTCTGCAACGAAGTAGCAAAAGGTGTATCTAAAGTAAGCGATACAAGCGGATTACCAGTCATTTTCGGTGTGTTAACAACTGAAACGATTGAACAAGCTGTTGAACGTGCTGGGACTAAAGCAGGTAATAAAGGCGCTGAAGCGGCTATGGCAGCAATTGAAATGGCTAACTTATTAAAATCAATTGAAGCTTAAGTTCAATTGATTTAACAGATAGATTACTTTATTTAAAAGGCAATATGAGGGGGTGGGACAAAAATAATATTAAAAACAACAAGATTTTAATATTAAATTATAAAATAAAAATATATAAATTTGTTTCTTCACTTAAATAATTCTTTATCTATACAACTTTCCAACTATAGACACAATATTCACATGATTAAGGATTCTATCAAGAAACACTTCGTCCCTGGATTTGAAATTAATGTTTGTAATCAGTATAAGACTCTTCTTTTCATAACGACGATCAACAATTTTAAAAAATAGATTTGCATATTCAACATCTATTGGTAGATAACCTATCTCATCTATGATTAAAAGCTTATAATTACTATAATGTTTTAGTCTGGCTTCTAATCTCCCCCTAATTCTTTGCTTTATGCAAATTCTCTATTAATTGATGGCATTTAATGAAATAGGTATTCTTTCTTTTTTTGGTTCTTCATCTTTTATGGTGGGAAGGTAAAACTTCCCGCCTTTTTTGATACCTTCAATTGTCAAATTAAGTGCAACACTTTATCATTGAAAAGCTCTGTGGGTGTTTTCCAATCAAATCGTTTACGAGGACGTGTATTCAACTTATAAACATAGTGTTCTATTTGTTCTTCTGTAATGTTATCAATATCAATACCTTTGGCTATATATTCTCTAATCAATCCATTTGTATTTTCATTAGTTCCACGTTGCCAAGGGGAATGAGAATCAAGAAAATAAAATGGAATGTTATCTAACTCTGACGTAATTTCTGGATGTTTAGAAAACTCTTTACTTCTATCTGGTGTAATAGATAATC
>NZ_QPMO01000012.1:0-61484 GCF_003344575.1 Staphylococcus sp. EZ-P03
TTTAAGTTTGAAATCTAAACTATAACTTTTATTCATAATTAAACACCCCAAAAGTTGAATTTTGTAGGTTCAACTTTTGGGGTGCAGTACACTTTAAGACAAGTGTTTTTTTATGCTTTCATACAATTCAATCGAGTTTAACTGGTTAACTTATATCAAATTATTAATTTTACTTATCGTAGTTGTTAATGTAATTTAATATTTGAATATTTAGACGATTAACTATTTTATAAATGAATCTATGTTATATTTAAAAACGAGATACTTCTCAAAATTGAATGTAATTGAATGGAGGAATAATGATTGAATAACAGAACAACCTTTATCAAAGCCGCTTCCATCTTACTCTTATCTATAATCATGGTCATCAGCGGCGCATTTTCAAGCCCCGACTCAAACAACGTACATGCGGCAGCTTCTGCTTCAGTAAAGATTAAAGTCAATCATACTGAAATACCGTATAAAGCAGAACAAGAAGCTAAGGCACACTTTGCAAGTTATGCACAAGCACTCTCCCAAATCGATAGTTCCGGCAATCATGGCCGATTCAGATTAGGCAAACCGTTTAAAATCTATAAATTTGACGGACAAGAAGACGGCAACTATTACTACCCTATTATGCAAGGCAATACAATCCACTATATCTTAACTGTCAGTCCAAAAAACACATCCGATGTACATACAGATAAAAATCAAGCGAACTACAGTGTACGTGTTTCAAAATTCATCTCAGATGCCCTAAACCAATACAGAAACGGCAACCAGCCTATCACGATCTACACAAATAAGAACGGTTATTACATCGAGCAGCACCAGCAGCTCAAATTGATTAAACGTACAACACTTCCAAATCAACCCACACAGCCAGATCAGCCCGCAGCACCTAAAAAGCAATTAGCACAAACAGTCGATACGACACAAACACAAACAGCAACTCAAAATTACGGTACAAAATATGTAAACTTGCTGCCGCATTTCAAAATCCGCGAGCAACAAGGTTATAACGGCTGGTGTGCAGGATATTCTATGGCCGCATTATTAAATGCGACAAAAAACACATCAACGTATAACGGCGAGTCTATTATGCATCAAGTGCACCCTAATCTTACAGGCCAACAATTCCAATTTACAGGATTAACGATTCAAGAAATGATAGACTACGGCAAATCACAAGGCCGCAATACCTCTTATTATGACGGTATGCCAAGCTATGATGTTGTTGATCAGCAAACGAAACAAAATAAAGGTATGGTCGTCTTAGGAGAACAAGTCGAATCGTCACAAGGATTGCATGCAGGACATGCAATGGCTGTTGTAGGCAATGCGGAATTGTCTAACAGCGAAAAAGTAATTGTCATCTGGAATCCTTGGGATCAAGACTATACACTGCAGCCTGCAGATAGTAATATCATCCCTGTTTCAAACGGCGACCACTATCAATGGTTCGGTTCAGTTACAGGCTTCTAAAATGAAAGAATAAGCTTTCGTTTCATTCAATAAGCTATGTACAATCTATATTAGGGTATAGGATAAGTGAATGTTGTTTCATGCGATGCATGAGCAGCTGTAAATTACTTTTGCATACAAAGGATGAATTTATAATGGAAAAGACAGTCATCAATATTCAATATGACAATAACCTGTCAGAAGAAGCATCAGAGTTTCTGACGCAATTAAAAGGAGAATGGATGAGCCGCGAGGATGATTTAATTGTCGATTTGCGTGTGATTTTTGATACTACTGAAGACACTGAGGACTTATTCAATATTAAATCATTGGATGATTCAAAAGATGAAATCACACTCGTGTCAACAGAAGATGAACAAATCGCATTATTGATTGCTTTAAGTGATCCTTTCCATATTCAATATCAAGTCACAAATATTGAAAGACTCGGTACATCTCGTTCATTAACATTAGAAAAAAGATAAACACACGAAGCTTTAATCGGCCGGTACAGTCTTACTGTGCCGGTATTTTTGTGTTAAAAAAGCGCATAAAAAAACGCCGTGTCTGAATACACGGCGCTAAACAAAGGGGATGGGAGAAATTTTTCACTTCAAACAAAGGGGTATGTTTGTTATGTGATTAATTTCATGGTCATAATATACCACGCGTTCCCACCCTTTTCAAGACGGTGAACCTATGAAAACGTTTTTGTCACAAACTTGTCATATTGTAAACGATTTCACAAGGTTTATTCTTTAATTAGTTTTTCAAACTCGTCTAATTTTTTCTCGAACATTTTGCATGCTTGTTCAATTGGTTCTGGTGTTGTCATATCTACACCTGCATTTTTAAGGATCTCAATCGGATAATTTGAGCTGCCTTTTTTCAAGAATTCGTTGATATAACGTTCTACTGCAGGTTTGCCTTCATTAAGGATTTGATAGCTTAAGCTTTGTGCTGCACTGTAACCAGTCGCATATTGATATACATAATAGTTCATGTAGAAGTGCGGAATACGTGACCATTCTTTACTGATGTCTTCGTCTGTTTCTACAATATCTCCGAAGTATTTACGGTTAAGTGCCGCATATTCTTCATTCATACGGTTCGCAGTCAACGGTTCCCCTGCTTCTTCAATTTGATGGATTTTGTGTTCGAATTCTGCGAACATTGTTTGACGGAATAAAGTCGCACGGAAACGTTCTAATTCTTGGTTCAATAATAATAAACGACGTTCATCATCTAAGTGTTTTTCCATATAATCGCTAAGCAATGCTTCATTAGTTGTTGAAGCAACTTCTGCCACGAAAATAGAGTAGTCACTATGATTAGATGGTTGGTTTTTACGGCTGAAGTAACTGTGTGCAGAATGACCGAATTCATGAATCAATGTGAATAAATCAGACACTGTATCTGACCAGTTCAATAAGATGAATGGGTTCGTTAAGTGTGCACCAGATGAATAACCGCCTGAACGTTTGCCTTTGTTTTCATAAACGTCTACCCAACGATTATTCAAGCCTTCTTTAACCACATCTAAATACTCATCGCCCATTGGTTCTAAAGCTTTCAACATCCATTCTACTGCTTCATCATAAGGCATTTCGAATTTAATATCTTTAACTAATGGTGTGTATAAGTCATACATTTTCATGTCGTCTAAACCTAATACATCTTTACGTAATTGCGTATAACGATGTAAAAGCGGTAAATATTCATGAACAGTTTTAACCAAGTTATCATAAACTGCTTCAGGGATATGGTTGTTGCTTAATGCTTTTTCGCGCGCTGTTTTATAATTATGCGTACGTGCATTGAAGACATGTTTTTTAATTTCCCCTGTTAATGTTGCCGCAATAGTATTGTTAAATGCACCGTAAGCTTTATAAAGATTTCTAAACGCTGAACGGCGTAATTCACGATCATCAGATTCAAGATATTTGATGAATGTACCTTGTGTTAATGGATGTTTTTCTCCATTTTTATCTACCGCATCTTCAAATTCTAAGTCAGCGTTGCTGAACATACCGTAAACATTTGAAGGTGTAGATAATGCATCTTGTGCTTCTGTTAATAATTTTTCTTTATCTGCACTTAATACATGCGGACGCTCCTCATTAATTAATTTCAAATCAAAGGCATAGCGTTCTAAGTCTTTGTTTTCATCGATGAATTTTTGGATTGTAGCTTCATCGATTTGTAAGATTTCAGGTACTAAGAAACTCCAGCTTGAGCTTAATTTAATTGCTAATTGATGTGCACGTGCTTCATAGCCCGTATATTTATCATTACCTGTATCTTGGTCTTGTTTTAAGTGGGCATAAACATAAACTTTTTCAAGTTTCGTTTCGATTTCATCTTCTAAAGCTAATGCTTCATAAAGTGTTTGTGCACTATCAGCTAAGTGGCCTTTAAATTTTTCTTCGGCACCTAAATAGCCTTCTACTTCTTTGAAAGCAGCTTCAAAGGCCTCATCGCTTTCAAAAATCGTTGTTAAATCCCAAGTATACTCAGGATGTTTTTGTTCTTGTTGTTCTCTTGTTAATTGTTGACTCATATTAAAAAGCCTCCTCTTATGCTAATATCAATAATTTAATTTTCTCATTATTTCGTTGATTTTGCACGTTATTGCGTCTCATGGATAAGAGACAGTCAAGAAAACGTACAATTTTAGGGTTTTATTTTGGATTATTCAAAAAATGCATATAAAAAAGCCCATCCAACTAAGGATAGGCTCAATCTATACTTCATTACTTAAGCTTCTGTAGTATCAGTAAAGAAGCGGCGTACTTGTGCTGTTACGTTATGACTCATAATGATTTTACCGTAATCGTTCAAGTAAACTTCTGAACGATCGCTTGGTGCAGCGAATTCTAATAATTGACTGTAGAAGTCATTAATTGTTTCTTCTACTACACTTTCATCAAAATGAATTGCGTAATAGTACTCATTATTCAACATATATAATAAATCTTCAAAGCCTTCAGTAGGCTGATTGTTATGATGTGCATAATCAATAACAGACTCTAAATCATCGAATTTTACGATAACAAGACGACCGTTGGTATGACGTGCTTTTTTACTGAATTGATCTCTTGATTGAGAACGTTTTGAATGTTGTCTTTGTTCTGCTTCTTCGTGTTCTTCTTCAAACGTTTGTTCAAGTAATTCATTTAATTGGCGATCAAATTCATTATTCATACTTTCGTCATTCATATTCATCATTTCTTCGTTCTTAGATTTAGAAATAGTGACTTCCACACCTTTTTCAAAAGCATGTACTTGAATCCATAATGGACCTTCAACAACGAAATCTTCTTCCTCATTGATTTCTTCCATCATTGACCAGAAGAATTCTTCACCTCGTTGACGGTTTGTCCATAAGTCTTCTCTTTTGAAACCTCTTGCTTCAATGTCACCATACGTTATGAAAAGTTTAACAGTTGTATCATCTACGCGCTCTATTCTCATATCATCTCACTCCTTACAGTCGATGAATAGCAATATCTAGACTTTAGACAAACTTTTCTAGAGTCTAGGCAGCGTCTACTTTGTCGACAACCTAGAATAGTACCCATATTGTATTAAAACGGTGTGCAAATTACAATCTATTTGTTTATAACATAAAACATGACTTACCGTTGACTTATTATAATAACATATTACCCTTTAATATTCCACGGAAACCGCTCGAACATTGCATTAATTACTCAAAGCACATAAAAAGCCACAGCACATTGTACTGCAGCTCTTTCGTATTCATTGAGTTTTGAATGATATCTTATAAATCTACCATACGTTGTGCTTCTTGTAATTGGAACGTACGCACTTTTCTTGGTAAGAAACGACGAATTTCATCTTCGTTGTAACCAACTTGCAAACGTTTTTCATCTAAGATAATCGGACGGCGTAATAAGCCTGGGTTATCTTGAATGATTGTATATAATTCTTGTAGTGGTAATGAATCAATATCCACGTTTAATTTTTGATATGTTTTAGAACGTGTTGAAATAATTTCGTCTGTTCCGTCTTCTGTCATTTTTAAGATTTGTTTAATTTCATCAATTGTTAAATGTTCTGAAAAAATGTTACGCTCCGTATACGGAATGTCATGTTCTTGTAACCATGCTTTCGCTTTACGGCAAGATGTGCAGCTTGGTGATGTGAATAGTGTTACCATACATCTCACTCTCCTATTTATCATGAATTTTATTCATTGATTTTGTAGTTTCAGTTAAGAAAATTCACTTAAAATCAAAACGCTATACTCATCTATGTCTAAACAATGAAATGTTTTATCTATGATCAACGCTCGAATTCTTCTCTCTTAACTCTATGATTATAGTATACCCCTTCAACATTAAAATTAAATGAGAAAAACGGGGATATTAATAGAAAATTTCAAACATATCGAATTCTCAAATTTGAGCCCCCAAAACAACGTCTTTTGTTCAAACTTTTAAAAAAAATTGTTACGCTTGCGATATGTTAAAAAATTAGCTACATATATATTTTAACACACATTACAAACAATTAAAATACTGCTATAATAAAACTATTACTACATTATCGTAAGAAAGTGGGCATCATAAATGGAAACTCTATTCTCAGGAATTCAACCGAGCGGAATTCCAACTTTAGGCAACTATATCGGTGCGCTAAAACAATTCAGTGAAGTACAAGACGACTATAATTGTTTCTTCTGCATCGTAGATCAACACGCAATTACAGTACCGCAGGACAGATTGAAATTGCGCGAACGTATCCGTCAATTAGCTGCAATTTACTTAGCATCAGGAATCGACCCAGAAAAATCAACTTTATTTATTCAATCAGAGGTTCCTGCACACGTCCAAGCCGGATGGATGCTGACAACAATTTCTTCTGTAGGCGAACTAGAACGTATGACACAATTCAAAGATAAATCTTCTAAACAAACAGAAGGTATTCCTGCAGGACTTTTAACTTATCCGCCATTAATGGCAGCTGATATTGTACTTTACAATACCAACATTGTGCCTGTCGGAGAAGACCAAAAACAGCATCTTGAATTAACACGTAATCTTGTAGACCGCTTCAACAGCCGCTACAATGACGTACTTGTAAAACCAGAAGTACGCATGCCGAAAATCGGCGGCCGTGTCATGAGTCTTCAAGATCCTACTAAAAAAATGAGTAAAAGCGATGATAACGCTAAAAACTTCATTTCTTTATTAGATAACCCTAATACAGCAGCTAAAAAAATTAAAAGTGCTGTCACTGACTCAGACGGTATCATTAAATATGATAAAGATAACAAACCAGGTATCAGCAACCTTCTCTCTATCTATTCAAGCTTGACTGACGAATCATTCGCAGAACTTGAACAACGCTATGAAGGTAAAGGCTATGGCGATTTCAAAGGCGACTTGGCAGAAGTTGTTAAAAACTTCTTAACAGAATTCCAAGAACGCTATAATGACTACTATCAATCAGATAAACTTGATGAAATCTTAGACCTTGGACGCGACAAAGCAATCAAAGCTTCTTCACGCACATTGCAAAAAATGGAAAATGCGATGGGCTTAGGACGTAAACGTAAAAGATAATATAATCAACACATATCTACCGTATATTCTCTTCTGAGGATATACGGTTTTCTTTATCCTATTTTAAAACATTACACCACTTTAATTTCTATACCTTTAACACATTAAATACTATATAATGAATGTATACAATAAATGTGAGGTGCTTCCTATGCTTTCTGCTATCATTCGTACGATTGCTTGTATCGCAGCAACGCTTTATGTCATTTACAGTCTGTTTGTACATTACAATCCAGCAATCAATATCATTTTATTTGTCGGCTCTTTCATTATCTTTGCCTTCTTTGTCGGCAGATCTATTTTCTTTAACGGTAATTTTCCCTTATTTCATAACGCACAAGAACGTGCCAAATCCAAAGGAACAAACTACTTTTGGATTTACGCGAGTTTAACTTTTTATCTCGGTACATTGTTTATCGCTGTATTTCATACTATAAAGTAACTAAAAAAACGCCATTACTCTTAAATAAGTAATAGCGTTTTTTTAGTTGTGAAATTATTTATCTGATAATTCAACTTCTTTTAATGAATAATCTCCACCAAATTTGTGGTATTCAAAGTTTTTAATGTATTGACGTTTCAAGCCAGCGCCACCTTTTTGGAATAATGGAACAATTGGACTATTTTCTAATAATTTATCTTCTGCTCCTCTTAATACTTCAAAACGTTTTGCAGGGTCTTTCAATACTTCATCTGAATTTGCGTCATCTAACGCTTTATCATATGCAGGATCTGAGAAACCAGTTTGGTTAAATTGGCTATCTGATCTGAATAAATCTAAGTAAGTTGTTGGATCTGGATAGTCTGGACCCCAACCGCCCATTGAGATATCAAAGTTTAATTTTGTTTCTTCTTTTAATTTTTGTTTGAATGGCAATTGTTTGATTTTTAGAGTTACACCAGGTAAGTTTTTCTCAACTTGTGCTTTGATAAACTCTGCTTGAGTTAGAGCAGTATCTTGGTCATATGTTAAGAAATTGATTTCAAATTTATCTTGGCCTAATTCTTTTTTAGCTGCTTCTAATTCTTTTTTAGCATTTTCTTTATTGTAAGCAACACCGTCTTTTATGCCTTCAGTATAATCTTTACCGTCTTTTGATTTGATGAAGTCTTTGGCAGTTAAAATATTTGTTGCTTTAGAACCATTGTTCAAGTTGTTTTTGACAAAAGTATCTTTATCGATAGAAGAAGCTAAAGCTTTTCTAAAGTGCTCATTATCAAGCGCTTTGTTATGTGTTTTGTTTAATCTTAAGAAATAAACTGCAACGTCTTCTTTTGTATAAAAATCTTTGCTG
The DNA here is from genome assembly GCF_003344575.1 of Staphylococcus sp. EZ-P03. Taxonomy (NCBI): domain Bacteria; kingdom Bacillati; phylum Bacillota; class Bacilli; order Caryophanales; family Staphylococcaceae; genus Staphylococcus; species Staphylococcus sp. EZ-P03. The sequence continues at coordinate 8,333 of NZ_QPMO01000012.1, forward strand.
TTTTTATATTTCTTAATATTTTCTGGAGTAAGACCTGTCATATCAGTGTCTTTAGATTCATACATATTAACTGCTGTTTGAGAATCTTTAACAATTTTATAATGTACTTTATTTAATTTAACTTTATCTTTGTCATAATACTTATCATTTTTAACTAAATCCCATGAATCTTCATTTTTCCAATTTTCAATTTTGAAAGGTCCGTTTGTAAGAACATCTTTTTCAGTAGTACCATATTTTTTACCATGTTCTTTTACAAATTTTTCATTTTGAGGCATAAAACTGCCAAATGATAATAATGATTGCATGTATGGTAAATCTTTTACTAAGCTGATTTTCAAAGTATGCTTATCAACTGCTTTTACACCTAACTCTTCAGGTGATTTTTTCCCTTCAGTAATTTCTTTTGCATTTTGGATATTTTCGAACATTTTTGCATATTCAGATGCAGTTTTCTTATCTACAGTTCTGCGCCATGCGAACACAAAGTCGTTCGCAGTGACAGGTTCACCATTAGACCATTTTGCATCGTCTCGTAATTTGATTGTCCAAGTCTTACCGTCTGCAGATTTTTCTGGATTTCCTTTGGCAATTCCTGGTACAGGTTTATCATTTTTATCAAGAACATATAATCCTTCATAAATTTGATTGAATTGTGTAAATGATACTTGGTCTGTAGCTAATGAAGGGTCTAATGTTGGAATATCAGAACCTTCCACTAATTTTAAAGTCTTAGTATCCTTACCTGAATTTCCGCCACCTGAACAAGCCGTCAACACTAACAGTGACGACAATATACCAGTAGCGATTTTAACTTTCTTATTCATTGCTGTTTCCTTCTTCCTGTTGCGATTTATATTAAAAATTTTAATATACAATTATTTTGATAGCTCTTTGTATTTTTCTTCTGTACAATAGACAAAATGTTTCTCTCTGACTTCATATAATTTTAAATCCTCAGAGCGTTTAAATCCTTTGTTGCTTTCATCTTCAGCATTATAATCAATAATTTCTCTTGATCGTTCCAATTTAGGATTAGCAATCGGTATAGCTGAAAGTAATGATTTTGTGTAAGGGTGTAATGGGTGGTTGTAGATTTCTTCTACATCTCCCAATTCCACCAACTTACCTTTGTACATTACACCGATACGATCAGAGATATACTTTACCATTGATAAATCATGGGCTATAAAGAGTACAGTTAATCCCATGCTTTTTTGTAATTCTTGCAATAAGTTGACGACCTGTGCTTGAATTGATACATCTAATGCTGAGATAGGTTCATCCGCAATTATAACCTTAGGGTTAACTGCTAACGCACGTGCAATACCTATACGTTGACGTTGTCCACCAGAGAATTCATGTGGATAACGATATGCACTTTCTTTATTCAATCCCACTAGTTCTAATAATTCAAATACTTTTTCTTTCCTTTCTTTCTTTGAACTATGTAGTTTTTGTACATCTAAGCCCTCAGAAATAATATCTATGATTTTAAATCTTGGATTCAATGATGCATACGGATCTTGGAATATCATTTGTACACTTTGTGTAAACTCTAATTTTTCTTTTTTATTTTTGAATTTTTGAGAATCTCTGCCTTCATACAATACTTCTCCAGAAGTTGCTTGATAAAGGTGCATAATCGTTCTTCCTAATGTAGATTTCCCACATCCAGATTCTCCTACCAAACCAAAAGTTTCACCTTTAAAAACGTCTAAGCTTACATCATCTACTGCCTTTACTTCTGTCGGCTTGCCAATATTAAAATACTTCTTAACGTTTTTGATTTCTAAAATTACTTCCTGTGTCATGATGAATAGTCTCCTTCGCTTAGAAGTTTAGGTTGTGCATAATCATTACCATCAAAAGATTTATTGAGTTCTTTAACGACCTCTGGAACTTCAAATTGCGGAGTAGCTTTATGATATAACCATGATTTAGCATAATGCGTTGGACTAAACTCGTATGTTGGCGGTTCTTGTTCAAAATCAATATCCATAGCAAATTCACTTCTTCTAGCAAATGCATCCCCTTTTGGCGGGAACATTAAATCTGGTGGTGAACCTGGAATAGAAGCTAATTTTACTGATTTATCAGTTTCTAAATGCGGCATTGATCCTAGTAACCCCCATGTGTATGGGTGTTTAGGATTATAAAAAATTTCATCAACTGTACCGTATTCAACAATTTCACCTGCATACATTACTGCAACTTTGTCAGCGACATTTGCGACTACACCTAAGTCATGCGTGATAAAAATAATTGATGTATTGTATTCTTTTTGCAAAGCTTTAAACAACTCTAATATTTTTGCTTGAACGGAAACATCTAGTGCAGTTGTTGGTTCATCTGCAATAATAATTTTTGGATCCAGTAATAATGCCATAGCAATAACAATACGTTGTCTTTGTCCTCCAGAAAATTGATGAGGATAATAGTTAAAACGCTTAGCTGCTTGAGGTACACCTACACTCTCCAACACTTTAATTGCTTCATCTTTAGCGTCACTAAATGCAACACCTTTGTGGACTTTCAATAATTCTGTGATTTGTTTACCTATTTTCATAGTTGGATTCAGTGCTGTCATTGGATCCTGAAATATCATTGAAATTTCTTTACCACGGATAGACTGCAACTCGTGATTAGATAGTTGTACCATATCTTTGTTATCAAACAGTACAGAACCTTCTTTGATTTTTGCAATTTTAGGAGGTAATAATTTAGTAATGGCTTTTGTTAACACGGATTTACCTGAGCCGGATTCACCTACAATTGCTAGAGTTTCCCCTTTTTCTAAATCTAAATTTACATTTCTAACCGCATGTACTACACCGTTATCTAAATGAAAATCTATATACAAGTTATTAATCTCTAGTATTTTACTCATACTCTACACTCCTGATGTTTATTATTCTGATTTAGGGTCAAATGCATCACGTAAGCCATCGCTAAATAGATAAAAACATAGAATAAGCAGACTTAAAATGATGGCTGGAATAAATAATTGATACGGGAACGTTAATAAAAATTTGCGTCCAGTATTTACGAGTGACCCTAAAGATGCTTGCGGTGCTGGAATTCCTAAACCAATGAAGCTTAAAAATGCTTCGAAGAAAATCGCACTTGGTACTGTAAACATCGAAGTAACAATGATTGCACCTGTTGCATTTGGTAATATATGCTTGAATATAATTTTTAAATTCGAAACACCTAATGAGCGAGCTGCCAATACAAATTCTTCATTTTTTAATTTCATAAACTGACCACGAGCAATACGGCTCATACCAATCCATCCAGTAACACTCATTGCTAAGATAATTGTCCAGATAGAAGGTTCAAATATCAATACGAACAAAATTAGTACAATCAAGTTCGGAATCGAACTCAAAATTTCAATCACACGTTGTAAAAACAAATCTGTTTTACCGCCAATATATCCTGAAATCGCACCATATGTCACACCGATAGCTATGTCCATAAAGGCCGCTACTAAACCAATAAATATTGAGATTTGTGCACCTTTCCAAGTTCTAGTCCAAATATCACGGCCTAAATTATCAGTACCAAACCAGTGATATTTTTCTACATGTTGTTCAGCGTATAAATCTCTTCCATTGGCATCCTTACCATCAAACGGAAGAAACTCTACTTTGTCTAAACCTTGAATTTTCGGTGGCAAGTTAGTACTATTTGTATCTTGTTCATAATACGTATAAGGACTGACCAACGGTCCTATCAAAGCAAACAGAACTAGAATTATCAAGCCGATCATGCCGTAAAATGCAGCTTTGTTTTTTTTAATTTGAACCCATATATGTTTAATTGTTGAATGGTATTCTCTTTCGTTTTTCTCAATATCATTGACATTAATCTTTCTAAATTGAAACTTAGAGGTATCAAGTATATTTTTATCTGACAGTGCCTGACTCTCTGAATGTTGATTCTGTGTCATGATTCTTTACCTCCCTGAGTTCTGATTCTTGGGTCAATAATGCCGTATAAAATATCCACGACAAAAATAGACACGATAAATAAGAAACTGAATAATAAAGTCAATGCCATAATGACTGGATAATCATTGGTTTGAATAGATCTTACAAATTGATCACCTATACCAGGAATAGCAAAAATCGTTTCAATTGTTAATGTCCCTGTCAACACACTTGCAAGCATCGGTATTGCGACAGTAACTAATGGAATCAAGGTATTTCTTAATGCATGAACGAACAAGATTCTGCTTTCAGATAATCCTTTCGCTCTCGCTAATAAAATATAGTCCGAACTCAAAACTTCAATCATTTCAGAACGAATGTATCTGGCTATAACTGCAATCAACCCTAGTCCAAGTGATGCAGTCGGCAGTACCGCTGATTCAAGTGATGTCCATCCGCTAACTGGAAACATCTCTAATTTTACAGCTAAAAAGTATTGTAAAAGTACGGCTAAAACAAAGGCGGGTACTGAAATTGCAAATACTGTAATTACTGTAGATGTATAATCTATCCAAGTATTCTTTTTAAATGCTGAAATTAAACCGAATAAAATACCGAAAACAACAGCAATAATCATCGCGTAAATCCCTATTTCCATTGATGGTCCGAGTCTTGGTTGAATTAATGACCAAACCTCTTTGTTATCATATTGAAACGAAACCCCGAAATCTCCTCTTATTATTTTTCCTAAATAATGCACATATTGAACTGGTAAACTATCGTTTAATCCATACTTTTCATTAATAATCGCCTTTTGTGCAGCATTTAATTTTTCATCATTAAATGGCGAACCAGGCATCAATTTCATTAAGAAAAAAGTAATAGACATAATTAAAAATAACGTAATTGCCATGAATCCAATTCTTTGTAATATGTATCTAATCATGTTGCTCACTCTTTCGTTGTATTTTTCTGAATCTTTTGATAAACGTATTATATACATTTTCTTAGCGTTGCGCAATATAAATTTTTATATCATTACGCATAAAAATACCCTATAATTAATATATATCATAAGAAGAGGTGGTCTGATTGACTTCTAATAAATTAAAACTGGCTCTAATCTTCAGTATTCTCATCTACTTTATTGTCAGCATACTAGGCTTTTACCATGAACAGTTCAATTCATTATTATTCGTTTTATCTTTCCTTGTGTTTGCTATCTTAATATTCAAAATTCTGCTTTCCAAAGGATCTTTGCACTTATTTCGTTATATTTTCGCTCGCACATCATTTCATTTAAAGAAAAAGAATCCACAAAGAAAATTCGATGGCCTTTATGAACACTATCAAAATATTGCCTCATGCCACGCTTCATCCTTCTGGATACTCATAAGTTTAATGACTTTTATCGAAACTATTATTATTGCTTTCCTATATGCGCATTAAAAAAGGTTGGTTCCGAAAGAACGAAACCAACCTGCATGATTTATAGTTTTCTAACTTATTGCTTTTACATAACACTTCAGTTTATTGATAAATATGACTGCCTTGTTCTACAAAGTCTTTTGCTTTTTCTTTCATCGCTTCTTGTCTTTCTTGTTCATCAAAATGATTTTGACGCAAATCATGAGAAATTCGCATTGAACAGAATTTAGGGCCGCACATACTGCAGAAGTGTGCAACTTTTGCTGCTTCTTTCGGTAAAGTTTCATCATGATATTCACGCGCACGTTCTGGATCTAGTGATAGATTGAATTGGTCAATCCAGCGGAATTCAAAGCGTGCTTTACTAATTGCATCATCACGATCAGAAGCACCTGGAAGACCTTTTGATAGGTCTGCTGCGTGTGCTGCGATTTTATAAGTGATAACACCTTCGCGTACATCATCTTTATTCGGCAAACCTAAGTGTTCTTTAGGTGTCACGTAACATAACATAGCTGTTCCGTAGCTTGCTATTTGTGCTGCACCGATAGCTGAAGTGATATGGTCGTATGCAGGTGCAATATCAGTTGTAAGCGGTCCTAATGTATAGAATGGTGCTTCTTTACAATAGAAATCTGCTAGATCTTGGTTTTCTTTAATTTTATGCATTGGGATATGTCCTGGTCCTTCAATCATAACTTGAACATCGTGTTTCCATGCGATATCAGTCAATTCTCCTAATGTCTTCAATTCAGAGAATTGGCTTTCATCATTCGCATCATAAATAGAACCAGAGCGCAAACCATCTCCTAATGACACTGCGATATCATATTGATTTAAAATGGCACAGATATCATCGAAGTGTTCGTATAAGAAGCTTTCTTCATGATGTGCTAAACACCATTGTGCCATGATGGAACCGCCGCGTGAGACAATACCTGTTAAACGATTAACTGTTAACGGTACATAGCGAAGCAAGACACCTGCATGAATAGTAAAGTAATCGACGCCTTGTTCGGCTTGTTCGATCAAAGTGTCGCGATAAATTTCCCAAGTTAAATCTTCAGCAACACCATTCACTTTTTCTAACGCTTGATAAATCGGTACAGTACCGACAGGAACTGGTGAGTTTCTTAATAAATATTCACGTGTGGCATGAATATTTTTGCCTGTTGATAAATCCATAATTGTATCTGCACCCCAGTGTGTCGCCCACACTAATTTTTCAATTTCCGCTTCAATTGATGACGACACCGCTGAGTTTCCGATATTCGCATTGATTTTCACTTGGAAATTTTTACCGATAATCATCGGTTCTGATTCAGGGTGGTTGACGTTATTAGGAATAATCGCACGTCCTCTTGCAATTTCATCTCTGACAAATTCAGGTTCTACCCCTTCACGTACCGCTACAAATTTCATTTCTTTTGTGATGATACCTTGTTTCGCATAGTGCATTTGAGTTATGCGTTTACCTTCTTTTGCACGTTTAGGCTGATAATTGAAAGGCGTTTCCACAAATTTATGATGGCCTTCTTTTTTAAAGCCGTTATCAATCGACTGTACTTTACGTCCTTCATAAGCTTCTATATCATCACGTGCATCAATCCAGTCGGTACGTAATTTCGGAATCCCTTTTTGAACATCTACTTCATAACCTTCTTCATGATAGACACCTGCTGTGTCATAGACCGTTAATGGCGCATTCTTTTGTGTGCTGTACTCTGTTACTGTATCGCTTAATTCGATTTCTCTGAAAGGCACACGAATATCTTCATCTGCCCCTTGCTTAAATACACGTTTGCTTGCTGGAAAACCTTTTTTTAATTCAATGGCTTCTTGTTTCATAAAAATTAATCCTCCCTGCTTCAATGCTAGGAGGTATACCTCAAGACACGACAAATAAGAAAACGCATTCATAAATTTATGAATGCGCAAAGATTTATACATACTGAACTTGATACAAACATACACCATGCATGTTTGTATTTATTCGTTTGATTACTTAATCGTCTATGTACGCTTCCCTACGCTAGTACTAACTAGATCAGGTTCAAAGGGTTGATTTGTTTATCTTTCAGCCTATAGGGCACCCCTAGCAATGAAATATTTAATTTACATTTTTATACTAACACTCAACAATCTAATATACAAGTCAATGAGATAAATTGTATTAAACACCTTTTATTGTAGAATTTCAGTTTAAATATTTTCTCATTTTATTCAAAGTTTCTCTGGCTACTGTCGTCTCCCCGACCTTTTCATAGCCTAACTTTTCATATAAAGCATTCGCTTTGTCATTGTATTGATTGACCGTCAGCGAAATTTTATCAAACCCTTTTTCTCTCGCTATGTTTTCAGCTGCTTTTAATAGCGTTTGACCTACGCCGCGGCGTTGAAAATCAGAAGATACAGACAACATAGAAACATGATACTCATCTTCTTCTGCTTCTTTCAAGTTGATTAAAGAGAAAATAGATTTGTAATATATCATCAACTGCGGTACAACGAATATCCGCTTCAATGCTATTATCTCCACTACCGTCGGTACTAATGCTTTTTCTAATTCTCGGTACGGCATACATGTGATTAGTCCTGCCACTTGTCCATCAATCATAGCAGCGAGTGTATGCTCATAACTGAAACGATTCTTTCTCATTTGGTAAAGCTTTTGCATATAGTGTTCGATCACACCTTGATTATCGCTTCCTACCATCACATGGCATAAATTGCCGATAGCGATGTAGTTCAATGCGCCCGCATCTTTAAATTCTGGTCTTGCAGATGTAATTTGTATTGCGTTGTTCACGTCAAAAATCTCCTTTGTTTCTATCAAACGTGCTCGGGTGCTAATTGTCTGACTGTGTTCATTCTCAACTTATGATTTGGAATCGGCATATGCAGCATCCATTCATCTATAAGTCCGCTTCGATTAATTTCATCTAATTTACTTACTACTTCTTCCTTATTTCCGCTCATAATATGCATACGTTTCTCAACAACGTCAAATTTTTCATTGCTTTCAGAAAGATATGCATCGACTTGTGCTTTTGTATTCAAAACCGTACGCCTGCCATCTTCTGAAATCAGCTCATAATGTCTTTGAGAAAAACGAAACGGTAATTGATTGCCGTCTCTCGTAGTAATCATAACAGGTACGCTGACAATAAATCTTCCTTCAGGGTAGCGAGATTTATAAGCTTTTAATGCTTCTTCTAAATCTTCTTGACTCGAATTAATGAAAAATGCATAAATAATACCGACTTTAGCTTCCGCTGCTTGAATCGCAGCATTTAAACTCGTCCCAAGCAAATAAATCGGAACACTTGGGCGGGTACTGCCTCTTTTAGCTGTTTTAAGTCCAGCATATTTTGAGTCTGAGTCGAAATTTTGTGTATTCAGTCCTCTTAAAATCTCAAACTTTTCATTAAACGAAAGTCCATGCTCTTTTAAATCTTCTTTCAATATACCTGTCACTTTCGGGAACCCGCCAGGTGCTTTGCCCACCGCTAAATCTGCACGATGGTTTGATAATTCGTCAATCAAATGGAATTGTTCTATCACCTTCAACGGATGATAATGCATCAGCATGACACCGCCTGATCCAATGCGCATGCGCTTTGTCTGATTTAATAAATGCATCGTCAAAATTTCTGGCGATGTGCCGATGACATCATTTAAATTATGATGTTCTGCGACTAAATAGCGGGTATATCCTAATTCGTCTGCAAGTTGTGCCAATTCTACCGTCTGACGCAGTGCTTCCTTTGAAGTTTGCTTTTTTGTAATAGGTGTTTGATCTAATATACTCACCGGCAGCATGTAACCCTCTCCTATTCTCTGCTCTTAAATTTATGCTATGGCTCAAAGATGAGAAAGTCAAAAACTATGATTTCACCATAATGACGAAAAAAGAAAACACGGCCGAAACCGACCGTGTTTTTGATATTTAAATCCCCTTATTTTGTGAAAAATTTATCCCTTTGTTGATTACTCTTTATCTTTCTTTTTCTTGCCTGTTTCTCTATCGATACTCTTATCGATATAAGCATGTTTCAAGGTTGTTTCTCCACCGATTTCATGGTAAACAATACCTTTCAGCTGAGGGTTGCGCAAACTTGCTGCACCTTGCTGATAAATCGGTGCGACTGGTGCTTCGCTTAACATCAGTTCTTCCGCATCTTTCAAATGATCGATACGTTTTTTTGGTTGTTTTAATAATGAACCGTTCGCTTCTTTTAACATACTATCGAATTTTTTGCTGCTCCAGTCAGTGTTGTTTTGTGCATTATCTGTTGTCATCGTATCTAAATACGTCATTGGGTCTGGATAGTCAGGTCCCCAACCAGATAAAGACATGGAGTAGTTCATTGTTAATTCTGCTGTTACCCTTTGTTTGAACGGTAATTGTTTAATATTTACATTCACACCTGGCAAGTTCTTTTCAATTTGTGATTTGATGAATTGGGCTGAAATTTTTGAACTTGGGGTATCTTCTGTATTTAATGTAAATGTAAATTCATTTTTGCCAAGTGCTTTTTTGGCTTTATCCAAATGCGCTTTCGCTTCTTTCGGATTATATTTCAATGGTGATTCAACCATATCAGCGTAATCTTTGCCATCAGGCAAGATTGCTGTTTTCTTCGATGTAAAGCCATCAAATGGTTTTGAACCATCGCCTAACACATTATCGACATACGCTTTTTTATCTATAGATTGGGCTATAGCGTAACGCATATCTTTGTTTTGGAATTCTTTTTGTTCTTTTTGATTTAATTTCAAGAAGAAAGTAGATGCTTTCAAGCGTTTAAACAATGCCGGGCTGTCTTTATATTTCTCTACTTGCTCTGATGTAATCCCTGCATTATCTACAGAGCCAGTATCATATAAAGATGCGCCTGCTTGTTGGTCTTTTAACACTTTGTAGCTGACTTTATCTAATTTAACAGCTTTTTTGTCCCAATATTTCGGGTTCTTTTTCATTAGAATTTTGTCTTCAACTTTCCAATCTGTTAATTCGAATGGTCCGTTGTAAACTGCTTTATCTGCAGTTGTCCCATACTTTTTACCATATTTTTTTGCTACTTTTTCATTTTGAGGCATATATGTTCCGAATGCGAGCATTTGATCAAAGTAAGGTAAAGGTTTGTTCAGCTTAATTTGAAGTGTGTAGTCATCCAGTGCTTTCACACCCAATTTACTTGCTGGCAGCTTACCTTCGTTGATTTTTTGCGCGTTTTTCATATCGTACATAATGTATGCATATTCAGAAGCTGTTTCCGGCTTCAATGCTTTTTGCCAAGCAAATACGAAGTCATGCGCTGTGACAGGGTCGCCGTTTGACCATTTCGCATTTTTACGCATTTTGATTGTTAATGTTTTACCGCCATCGCTTTTCTTAGGCATGCCTTTGGCAATCGCCGGAATCGCTTGGTCGTCATCATCTAATGAATATAAACCTTCATAAACTTGGTTATAAATATTAAATGATACAGTATCTGTTGCAAGTACACTATCCAGCGTACTCATATCTTGTGCTAATACAGAACGGTAAACTTGTCCCTTGCCATCATAAATACCGCCGCCTTGACTGCAACCACTAAGTACAAGGGCTGCGATAATCAAAGTCATAGCAAATGAAATTAATTTTTTCTTCATCGCTTTATCCCCCTTACACCGTTTGTTGTAATCTTTGTCTTAATTCTTCTGCTTCTTCATCTGTCACAAAGACATAATGTCCAGCACTGACTTCCTGCAGCGTACGTTCCTTGTCTTTCTCTTTATCTTCTTTATAAGTCAGACGTGTTCTTGTACGTTCGCTTTCAGGATCTGGCTGCGGTACTGCAGATAACAAAGATTTTGTGTACGGATGTAAAGGATGGTTATAGATTTCATCCGCCGTACCTAGTTCTACGATTTTACCGAAATGCATCACTGCAATTCTGTCTGAAATGTATTTCACCATAGATAAGTCATGGGCGATGAATAAGAACGTAATCCCCTTTTCGCGCTGCAGTTTCAATAATAAGTTGACGACTTGAGCTTGTATCGAAACGTCTAATGCCGAGATAGGTTCATCTGCGATGATGAATTCTGGTTCTACAGCCAATGCGCGGGCAATACCGATACGTTGTCTTTGCCCGCCTGAGAATTCATGCGGATAACGATTGGCATGTTCCTTATTCAGCCCTACTGTTTCTAACAAGTCGTAAACACGCTTTTTACGTTCTCTCGTATTTTTTGCTAGTTTATGAATATCAATACCTTCAGCAATAATATCCATGACTTTCAATCTTGGGTTCAATGAAGCATACGGATCTTGGAAAATCATTTGGATTTTCTTATTGAATTTCAGCATATCTTTGCGTTTTTTAATATCTTGTATATTAACCCCTTCGTAATATACTTCTCCTGCTGTTGCATCATTCAGTTTGATTAAAGCTTTGCCGGTTGTCGATTTCCCGCAACCTGATTCGCCTACTAAACCGAATGTTTCCCCTTTGAAAATTTTGAATGAAATATCTTCAACTGCACGTACTTCATTGCGTTTGCCGACATTGAAATACTGTTTTAGATTTTTAACTTCTAACAATACATCTTGTGACGGCGTTTCATTGCGTTGTGCTTGAAGCGCTGCTTGTTCATGTTTTGTTTCTTCTTGCTGCTTGCGAGCTGTTTCTGATTCTGTGAATTGCTGCTTGTGATTATCCTTCATTGAACGCCACCCCCTTTTGTCGTTGCGGCTTATCGAACTTATTAGCCAGTTTTCTTTGACGCTGCTGAACCAGCAATGGCGGTTCAACTTTCGGTGCACGTTCATCCAACAACCATGATTTTACAAAGTGTGTCGGTGAAACTTTGAACCAAGGCGGCTCTTCTTTGAAATCAATATCTAAAGCATATTGGCTTCTTGGTGCGAAAGCGTCTCCTTTCGGCGGATGCAATAAATCCGGCGGTGTTCCTGGAATCGCTGTTAATTCAATATCATTGCCAGTTTCTAAATCAGGCATTGATGACAGCAAGCCCCAAGTGTATGGATGCTGCGGATCATAGAAGATTTCATCGATTTCTCCTCTTTCAATCATTTGACCGCCGTACATTACTGCCACACGGTCCGCAATATTAGCAACTACCCCTAAGTCGTGCGTAATGAAAATAATCGATGTATCAATCTTTTTCTGCAATCTTTTCATCAAGTCTAAGATTTGTGCTTGCATCGTTACGTCAAGTGCTGTTGTCGGTTCATCCGCAATCAATACTTTCGGTTCGCATGCAAGTGCTGTCGCAATGACAATACGCTGTCTTTGCCCGCCTGAGAATTGGTGCGGATACGCTTTAAAACGTTCTTTCGCATTCGGCAAGCCTACCATTTCTAAAATCTCTAAAGCGCGTTTTTTCGCTTGTGATTTACTGTAATTTCTATGTTTAATCAGAGGTTCCATGACTTGTTTGCCGATTTGCATCGTTGGATTCAAAGATGTCATCGGATCTTGGAAAATCATAGAAATATCTTTTCCTCTTAATTTGATTAATTCTTTTTCAGATTTCTGTGCTAAGTCTTCGCCAAGGAATAAGATTTCTCCTTTTTTGATACGTCCTGCATCTCCTTGGAAGAGTTTTGTCAGTGCTTTTGTAGTCACTGACTTGCCAGAACCTGACTCTCCTACAATGGCAAGTGTTTCCCCTTTTCTTAAATAAAAATCAACACCGCGCACTGCCTGCACTTCTCCTGCATCAATATCAAAGGAGACATGCAAGTTGTTTACTTCTAATATTTTATCTGACATACCTTTTGCCTCCCTTTATTTACGCATTTTCGGATCGAATGCATCACGTAATCCATCACTGAATAAGTAGAAGAATAAGATTAATAAACTTAATACAACTGCTGGTATGAATAGTTCGTGCGGATGAATCAATAACATGGCACGTCCGTCATTTACAAGCGAACCTAAAGAAGTTTTAGGTGCCGGCACACCAATACCGATGAAGCTTAAGAATGCTTCGAAGAAGATAGCACTTGGTACTGTGAACATTGAAGTTACAACAATCGCGCCAAGCGTGTTCGGTAAAATATGACGGAAAATCAATTTCCATTTAGAAGCACCTAATGTACGAGAAGCAAGGACGAATTCTTGTCCTTTTAATTTTAAGAACTCTCCGCGTACCACACGGCTCATTCCGATCCATCCAGTAATCGCCATCGCTAAAATAATCGTCCAAATCGATGGTTCAAAAATCAATACGAATAGAATAACGACAATCAAGTTTGGAATCGAGGCAATAATTTCAATAATCCGCTGCATGACGTTGTCGACACGTCCGCCGAAGAAACCGGATATCGCACCGTAAACTACACCGATAAAGATATCGAGTGCTGCTGCGACAACCCCGATGAATAATGAAACTTGTGCACCTTGCCAAGTACGCGACCATAAGTCACGTCCTAGTTGGTCTGTCCCAAACCAGAAATTCTCTTTGACCCCTGCATCTTTATAAGCATCCGTGCCATCTGCCCCTTGTCCATCAAATGGCAAAAATGGAATTTTATCGAGTACAGGAATCTTAGCAGGAAGGTTACGTCTGTCGACATCTTGTTCAGCGTAGTCATGACCACTCATCATCGGCCCTAACAATGCCATGATGATAATCAAAATCAAACCGATCATCCCGATAACTGCTAATTTATTGCGTCGCAACTGACTCCAAGCATCTTGCCAGAAGTTCTTGCTTTCACGCTGAATCTCAGGTTCTCTTTCGATATCTTGTTCAGCTAAGATAAAGTTCGGCGCATTTTCCCCATCTGTTGTATGTGTAAGTGCCGCATTAGAATAATCTTCTCCATGCAGCTGGTCTCGTTTATCTGCCATTATTTCTTACCTCCTTGTACTCTAATACGCGGATCGATAATACCGTAGAGAATATCTACAATGAAAATCGATACGATGAATAACGTACTGAATAAAAGTGTGGTTGCCATAATGACAGAGAAGTCATTCGTTTGAATCGATCTTACGAATTGATCCCCTAGTCCTGGAACCCCGAAAATATTTTCGATTGTTAATGTACCAGTTAAAATCCCCGCTAACATCGGTACGATGATAGTGATAACTGGAATTAACGCGTTTCGCAATGCATGTCCGAATAATACACGCATCATCGAATTCCCTTTAGCTCTTGCAAGCAAGATGTAGTCCGAACTCAGCACTTCGATCATTTCCGCTCGTATGTATCGTGCGACTGTCGCAAGTACTCCTGCTGAAAGTGCGAGTGACGGTAAGACTGCTGTGGAAATACCTTCCCAACCAGCTACCGGGAACCATCTTAATCTTACAGAGAAAACATATTGTAATAATACTGCTAATACGAATGATGGTACTGAAACTGCGATAACTGAAATTACAGTTGCTGAATAGTCCACCCATGTATTTTGTTTAGTTGCTGCCGCAACCCCTAAAATCAAACCTAGAATAATACCGATAACCATTGCCGCAAAGCCCATCTCCATCGATGGAATCAATCTCGGCTGAATTAAATCCCACACAGGCTGGTTATGATATTGGAATGACACCCCAAAGTCTCCTGTGACAACGTTTTTAAGGTAATGCAGATATTGCACGATGACCGGATCATTCAAACCATAAGTTTCGTTCAAAATCTCCTTTTGGTCTGCGCTCAGTTTCGCATCATTAAACGGTGAACCCGGCATCAATTTCATTAAGAAGAAAGTGATGGTCATGATAATGAATAGAGAAACAAGCATGTACCCAAAACGCTTGAGTATATATCTAAGCATTGACAATCCCCCTTATAAATACAAATTAAACATTCCCTTCTAATTATCAGAAATATTTTAATATTAGTATATCGGTAGTTTACATTTAAAATCAACACAATTTTTTGAATAATTATAATGTTATAACAAAATGTTCCGCTATACATGTATAATAAAAGTTGAAGTATCAAGGTTTTGAAAAGATTTCATAATCCTGTATTTCTATGAAAAAAACTTTATAGTTATGTTTAAATTATAGCAGTAAATTACTTTATAATTTTAATGTATTAAAGGAGCATAGTGTAATGCGTAAACATTTTCAGTGGCTTTTTTGGGTACTCTTTTCTCCCCTTTTAAGCTTGGTCATTTGGCTTTTCAGAGAACATACTTGGAGCGGCTTTGTGGATGTCTTTTTTGTAGTCAGCATGCTGCTGTTTATTACAGGCTTTATCTTTGTACTGGTTCAAGACGGTATCTTTGATGCGACAAGCTATGGATTCAGACGCATCCGTTATCAAATGTCGAGTGCTAAACATCGTAAAGCACATGTCGATGACGAATTCATCAACCCTAAAAAAGTTAAACGAGACGTATACATCGTAGAAAAGTGGACAATTTATATGACACTCGTCAATGTCATCTTTGTTATTTTATCTTTATTAGCTATCTTTACGTTTTAACTCATTTTTAAAGCGCCGGAGTTCAATACTCCAGCGCTTTATTTTGTTGCTCGTATTTTATTGTTTTGCTGCTTGCTTTTGAAACAACACGATATACATAAATATAAATCCAATCAGTACAACAACCCCGGTGAACACAGACATCATCCAAGGAGTTAAGAAAGCACCTAGAATCAAACCGAATCTCGCCAGTATGTTTGCACTCCTTATAGAGAGTCCGCTTACTGAAGCATAGACACCTCTTTGGTCTTCAGGTGTCATTTTAAAACGCTCTGCATTGTAAATCGGCGAATACACCAGCTCTCCTAAAGTTGCAATGAAAGCAAACACCAAAATCCAAAGTAAATCGTTCGATGAAGTCAGCCAAGCATAACCTGCGGTATACAAAATAATACCCGCAATAAAAATACCGCGTTTAGAATAACGTTCCACCCATGCATTCACTTTGAAAGTCAACAACACAACCGTAATCGTATTCACAATCATAATCATAGTGAAAATACGGACACTGCTGATTTCAATACCGAGTATTTCTACAGGAACAAATGTCTCTTTCAGACGGACAATTACATAAGAGTCTAATGAAGCTTCTGCCATGAAGACAAAAGCAAAACCTATCATCAGCATCATATATGATTTATCTTTAAATACATTCAAATAACCTTTCGCAAATTTCTTTACGACTGAGTCTAATGAATCATGATGCGCTGCATATTTTTGCTGCACGTCATAAAAAAAGATAAACGCACCCCAGCTCAATAATGTTGAAACAAGCAACAACCCTAGCAGCAGATGACGATGTTCTTCATATAATAACGCCCCTAAAAGCATACCTAACGCCATGGCCACATTACTGATCCAGTAAAAGAGTCTAAAGATATAATCTCTCAAATCAATAGGGATTGCATCCATGATTGCCGCTTCAAATACAGGCGATTCTAGTGACATCAATAATTCATACACAAAAAATGCGATACAAAACAGCACTAGTCCTAACTGATGCTGATTTATCGTCAGCAGCATTACCAAAAGTGCAATGACTAAAACCAAATGAATCCAGCTGATTGTCTTTTTACGTTCAAAATGATCTGAAATATAACCGCCTAAAAATGCTAGAAAGAATCCGGCGATAATCGTCGTAATTAAAAAAGTTCCCGCAAACACCGCATTGACCATCGTAGTTAAATACAGTGCCATAAACGGTAATATTGCAGAAGAGGTCACTGTGAAAATAAAGTCGCAGAATATTCTTGCCTTCAATGTGGAAGAGAGTTGTTTAAATTGATGCATAGGCTTCTCCTTTTCTCTGACAGAATAATTTACATTATACACGATTATTTCTTAACTAAAATAACAAGTTATAACTTCGTAAAATTTTTCCACTATTATATAGAAGAAACTCGAAATATTCATCTCTTTTTTCTAAATAAACCATGTATTTTCATACTGAATTTTTTCAAAGCATACCACACCTTTATTTTCCCTGAGGGCTATTGTACATCTCAAAAGGACAAAATAATGCTGAAAAAAGCGTTTGAAACACTATTTTAGAGCTTCAAACGCTTTGAAAAATGATTAAATATATAAATTAGTCTTCGAATTTTTTCAATACTAATACCGCATTATGACCGCCAAAACCTAAGCTGTTGCTCATAGCATATGTGATTTCTAGATCTTGCGCTTCGTTTGGTACGAAGTCTAAATCACATTCAGGGTCTGGTGTTACGGCATGAATTGTCGGTGCGACTTTGCTATCGCGGATAGAAAGTGCTGAGAAGATCGCTTCTAAGCCGCCTGTTGCACCTAATAAGTGACCTGTCATTGATTTAGTTGAGCTGACTTTTAGAGTTTTCGCTGCATCGCCAAATGTATTTTTGATGGCTAAAACTTCGTTTAAGTCGCCTACAGGTGTACTTGTACCATGCGCGTTCAAGTATTGAACGTCTTTTGGTTCAATGCCTGCATCATCCATAGCTGCTTTCATTGCACGAGAGCCGCCTTCGCCTTCTGGCGCTGGTGCAGTGATATGATAAGCGTCGCCTGTAGAACCGTAACCTACGATTTCTGCATAGATATTGGCACCGCGTGCTTTTGCGGATTCTAATGATTCAATCACTAAAATACCTGCACCTTCACCCATTACAAAGCCGTCGCGGCCTTCTTGGAATGGTCGGCATGCTGTTTCTTTATCATCATTTGTAGATAAAGCACGGCTTGCGCTGAATCCAGCAATTGCCATGTGTGTAATCGGTGCTTCACTGCCGCCTGTAACCATCGCATCTGCGTCGCCGCGTTGGATGATTTTGAAAGCTTCTCCGATTGAGTTAGTACCTGTTGCACAAGCTGTAACTGTAGAACCGTTAGGTCCTTTAGCACCTAAATCAATAGATACTTGTCCAGTTGCCATGTCAGGAATCAACATTGGTACGAAGAAAGGACTGACACGACGTGGTCCGCGATTAAGCAATTGACTGTGGGCAACTTCGAATGTTTCCATACCGCCAATACCTGAACCGATCCAAACACCGATTCTATCCGCATTCGTGTCGTCAATATCTAATTTTGCGTCTTGAACAGCTTCACGTGCAGCAACGACTGCATATTGTGTGAAACGGTCCATACGACGTGCTTCTTTTCTATCAATATAATCTTCAATATTGAAGTCTTTTAATTCTCCGCCTAAATGTACATTGTAATCAGATGTGTCAATACGAGTAATCTCATCAATTCCATTAACACCTTTTAAAGCGTTTTCCCATGACGTATTTGCATCATTACCTAGTGGAGATAATGCGCCAACTCCTGTAATTACAACGCGTTGCTCTTTGCTCATACCTTATCCTCCTATTTTCCCCATCTTAATGTGATTGCGCCCCAAGTCAGGCCGCCGCCGAAACCGACTAATACTAAGACGTCGCCGTCTTTAATTCTGCCGTTTTCGAGTTCTTGTCCAATACTTAACGGAATAGAAGCCGCTGAAGTATTACCGAATCTATCTACTGAAACACTCATTTTCTCTTTTGGAATGCCTAAGCGTTCACGAGCTGATTCCATAATTCTGATGTTAGCTTGATGCGGAATGAACATATCAACGTCATCCGGAGTAATACCTGCTTTTTTCACGACATTCAAAGATGCTTCCGGCATAATACGAACCGCAAACTTAAAGACTTCTCGGCCGTTCATAAAGATCTTGCCGTTCTCTGGATTTAAATATAAATATTTTCCGCCTCTGCCGTCAGAACCCATTTCATAACTGATAATACCGTGTCCTTCAGATACTTCACCTACTACTGCAGCACCAGCGCCATCACCGAATAAAATGGCAGTCGAACGGTCTGTTAAATCCGTAATCTTAGAAAGTTTATCTACGCCGACTACTAATATATTGTGATAGTCTCCTGACTGTATGTACTGTTTTGCAGTGATTAATGAATACATAAATCCTGAACATGCTGCTAATTGGTCCATTGTTGAAACTTTACCTAATCCCAATCTTTCTTGCAGCATATTGCCGACAGTAGGAAATGGATAGTCTCCTGTTGAAGTTGCGACAATAACCATATCTATATCTTCAGGTTCAATACCTGCATCTTTGATTGCTTTTACACTAGCTTCATACGCAAGGTCAGATGTTTCTTGATCTTCGCTTGCCCATCTGCGTTCTTTTATACCAGTCATTTTAGAAATCCATTCATCTGATGTTTCTAAAAAAGACTCAAAATAGGCATTGTCTACTACTTTTTCTGGAACATAAGTCCCAAAACCTTTAATACCCACATTCATGGTTTTACACCTTCTTAAAAATAATTTTAATACCAGGTATTAATTTATCATATTCTACTTTTTGAATACAAGTGCTTTATCATCATTCATTATGGAATTACTTATCCTATTATAATATTTGATTGTCCGTATCACAATAAATGTGATATTTTTACAAGCAAACACTGCATTTATCGTAACCGATTTCCTGATTTCACTATACAAAGCAACCGCTCTAATTTATAATTAAAGTAAAGATATTTTATGGAGGCACAACAGATGAGATACATTATGGTACTATTCTGGTCTATTTTGCTGCTAGAAATGGTTAACTTCGTATTAAACAGTTTAGCCGGCGGCGGTCCGTTAAATATGATTCTTCCATTAGTATTAGCGGTAATTTTTACAATTGTTGTCGTTATCTTAGATGCTCTTATGAAACCGATTAAACAATCTGCAGCATCGGAAGATAATCATCATTAATTTTATGAGCGATCAATCCAGCATATATTGCTGGATTTTTCTTTTGCCAAAAAACAAACAGCCCTATCGTCTGATAAGGCTGTTCTTTCATATAGCATATTAAATTTGTGCTTCTTTAACATTGAATTGCAAACCGTCATCATCTAAATCTACAGTAATTGTAGTACCTTCAGGTAATGATTCTTTAATCATCATGCGTGCAAGCGGTGTTTCGATTTGACGTTGTACGAAACGTTTTAATGGTCGTGCACCGAATTGCGGTTCATAAGCTTCTTCGCCCAACCATTTTTTCGCTGCTTCTGATACTTCGATTGAAATACGTTGATCTAATAATCGAATATTCAATTCTGTTAAGATTTTATCTACAATCATGCTCATATCATTAATAGATAATGGACGGAATAATACAATATCATCCATACGGTTCAGAATTTCTGGTTTGAAGTATTGATTTAAGCTGTTCATCACTGCTTTTTCTGTTGATTCAGTAATAACACCTGTTTCTTTCACTTGTTCTAACAAGATTTGAGAACCGATGTTGCTTGTCATGATAATAATTGTGTTTTTGAAATCTACATTGCGGCCTTTAGAGTCTGTTAAATGACCTTCATCCAACAATTGAAGCAATACGTTAAAGACATCTGAATGTGCTTTTTCAACTTCATCTAAAAGAATTACTGAATAAGGATTGCGGCGTACCGCTTCTGTCAATTGTCCGCCTTCATCATGACCGACATAGCCTGGAGGCGCTCCAATTAAACGAGAGACAGAATGTTTTTCCATATATTCACTCATGTCGATACGAATCATGTGTTTCTCTGAATCAAATAATGAAGAAGCTAATGCTTTAGCTAATTCTGTTTTACCTACACCCGTAGGTCCTAAGAATAAGAAGCTTCCGATTGGACGATTAGGGTCTTTAATACCTGCACGTGCACGAATAACTGCATCAGATACTAAGTCCACTGCTTTATCTTGACCTACGACTCTTTCATGCAAGATATCGCCCAAGTGTAATAATTTTTCACGTTCGCTTTCTACAAGTTTAGTCACTGGGATACCTGTCCATTGACTGACAATATCTCCGATTTCTTCATCTGTAACAATTTCACGGATAATACGGTCACTGTCTTCTGATTGTTCATCTTGGAAAGCATCTTCTAATTCGCGTAATTCTTTTTGTAATTTAGGAATTTTACCGTGTTGCAATTCAGCTGCTTTTTCTAAGTTGTAATTGTTTTCAGCATCTTCTAATGCTTTACGGCTTTCATCTAATTCTGCACGTTTTTCTTGGAGTTTAGAGATTTTTTCTTTCTCTTGTTCTACACGTGATTGGATTGCTGCTTGTTTTTCTTTTTCGTTAGATAATTCTTCTTGCAGCTCTTTTAAGCGTTGCTGGCTGACACTGTCTGATTCATGTTGCAACGCATTTTCTTCGATTTCCAACTGCATAACACGACGGTTCACTTGGTCAAGTTCTGTCGGATTAGATCCCATTTCTGTACGAATCGTTGCACATGCTTGGTCCACCAAGTCAATCGCTTTATCCGGTAAGAAACGATCTGTAATATAGCGGTCTGAAAGTTCTGCCGCAGCAACTAGCGCACGGTCTTGAATACGTACACCATGATACACTTCATAGCGTTCTTTTAATCCGCGCAGAATTGAAATGGTATCTTCAACATCTGGTTCAGATACACCTACTTTTTGGAAACGGCGTTCTAATGCGGAATCTTTTTCGATATATTCACGATATTCATTTAAAGTTGTCGCACCGATACAATGCAATTCACCACGTGCAAGCATAGGTTTCAACATGTTGCCTGCGTCCATCGCACCGTCTGTTTTACCGGCACCGACTAACATATGAATTTCATCGATAAAGAGAATAATACGGCCATCCGCATCTTTGATTTCTTTAAGTACCGCTTTCAAACGCTCTTCGAATTCACCGCGATATTTCGCACCTGCCACAAGTGCACTTAAGTCTAATTCAAAGATTGTTTTATCAAGCAGTGATTCCGGTACGTCTTTTTTAACGATACGTTGTGCCAACCCTTCTACAATAGCAGTTTTACCTACACCAGGTTCACCGATAAGTACCGGGTTGTTTTTAGTTTTACGGCTTAAAATACGAATCGTATTACGAATTTCTTCGTCACGTCCGATGACAGGATCCATGTTTCCTTTTCGGACTTCTTCTACTAAATCACGACCGTATTTTTCAAGCGCTTCATAGTTTGCTTCTGGGTTTTGAGATGTCACGTGATTTCCCCCTCTGATTTTCTTAATGATTTCTTTGATTACTTCATCTTTGTTTCCGACATGTTGTTTAGTTGTATCGTCGACTGCGATAGCAGCTAATAAGACATGTTCCATTGATACGAAGTCATCATCATATTCTTGCATAATCGCTTCTGCTTTATTAAACAGTTCGTTGGTTTTGCTGCCGATATATTGGCCATATTGAATATTATCGCCTTTCACTGTTGCATGGCGTTTTAGTTTATCTTCATACGCTTTTGATAAAGCATCTGTATCAATATTTGCACGTTCTAATACGCTATTGAATAAACTTTCTGGTTCTTTTAATGCGGCAGTCAGTACCGCTTCAATTTCCACATTTTGCTGTTCATGTGCTTGTGCAATCTGAATTGCCTGTTGCAATGCTTCTTGCACAGCATAGGTCATCTTATTTGCATCCATTGACTTCACCTCTGTTACTCAGTATGCTAAGCAAGCTTTCTTTTGACTTTGACTTACTTTGACCTTATACCTAGTATAGAGCATTCGTGCTTTTGATTTCAACTTATAACGCTTTAGAACCACTACTTTTTTTACCCTTTTTCTCTGAGTCATAACATCTTTGACTTTCGCATACTCATTCCTATAAATATAAAGAAACTGAAGTCAGGCGTTGATCCCGACTTCAGTAGTTTAAACATTATTTATCTTTTTTATCCAGACCCATTGTTTTGATAATTTCATCTGATAAAGCTTTGACACCCGGATATTCTAAGTGGATACCATCTGGTGCAAAGTATTCAGAATGGCCTGCAGAGCGTTTATACCAATCGACTAACTTAACATTTTTATGTTCTTTTGCGGCTTCTTTCATCAATTGGTTGACATGTCCTTCATATGAACGCGGTACACGTGTATTGACTAAATAAACATTAGCTTTGCCGAATGAAGCAATGACATCATCTAATTGTTCTTTATTAAAGTCGCCGTTTGTACCTAATTCAATAATGACATTGTCGCCTTTTTGATTATAGTGACTGTACTTTTCATTGATAAGCGGTTTGGCTTGGAACATATTACGTCCGACTTTACCGTCAATCACGGAATTCGGAACTTGTTCTTTAAATCTTTCGCCGATATCAACCATTACAGAATCACCGATTAATAATGGTTTGACATCTGTATAGACATCAAGTTGTTCTTCTTGCTGCTTGCCGCCGCCATTGCCGAGGAAGTCCATTTTGCCATAAGGCACTGGGCGCACGACAAACTTATCGATTTCATTCGTATTGAATTGTGTCGCTTTATCCTCTGTTTTATCTTTGCCGTAGTGATCAAATACTCCAGCCAATATAACAGCAAACGGAATAGTAATTACCAGCAAGCAAATCCAGCGAACCAAGACACGTTTTGATTTTGCTTTCAATGACAGCATTTTGAAGCCTTGTTTTCTAAATGGTGTTTCAACATAACGATAAGAGAACTCTGCCATACCTAATGTAAGCAGAACGTCTGCAATATATACCCATGTTGGAATTTGACCTGCCACAAAATGGCGATGTATCAAGACAGTGACTGGGAAATGCCAAAGATATAAACTGTATGAACGCTGTCCGATATAAACAAATATCGGGTTGCCCATAAATCGTGCTAATAAACCGCTTGGATGTACAACACTTGCGATAAGGAACAATGTAATTCCTGAGATTAAATAGAATCCGCCGTTGTAAATCCAATAGCTTTGGTCTTCAACTACGACAAACAGACCAAGAAGAATAATTAAAGCTAACGTTCCCATAATATCTACTGCCGAACGTACCGCAAGCGGCGGATCTTTTTTCAATCTGTTCGGCGGCCAGAAGAATGCTAAAATGACACCCAAAAGCAATGTCTGCAAACGTGTATCCGTACCGAAATAAACACGTGAGAAGTTCATGCCGGGTTGTGCAATCACAACCATTGCTAATAATGATGCTAATGATACAATCCAAAAGATTAATACCACTTGTTTATGTTTTTTAATTTTTGCCAACAGTAATATAAGTACTAACGGGAAGAACAAATAGAATTGTTCTTCAATCGCTAATGACCATAAATGTTTTAAAGGTTCAAATGAAAACTGATCAAAGTAATTCACATCTTTTGCGATATACCACCAGTTAGATACATAGAAAATGGCCGCAATCGCATCGTGTTTCACTTTCACAATTTCTTCTCGTTGGAACAGCAGCGTTAATATTGTTGTGACACTCACCACAAACAACATAGCTGGAATCAAACGTTTTACACGTCTATACCAGAAACGCTTTAAACTGATTGTACCTGTTTGCTTATACTCAATTAATAAGAGACTTGTGATCAAATATCCTGAAATAACAAAGAACGTATCTACACCAAGAAATCCGCCAGATAACCATTGTTTGTTCAAATGGTAAATGATTATCCCGATGACTGCTATAGCTCGTAATCCATCAAGGCCAGGCATATAGTTCATTTTTTTCGGTTTCGCAGGTGACGTGCTGTTCTTAGATGAACTTCGTTTCAAATTACTCATGCACTTACCTTTCTTTCTATTATTAGATTTTCCATTACTCAGTACAGTTCACTACTCGTACCGCTTTTTTACTTCTTATTTACCAATTGTAATAATAATGTAATAATCTTGCAATATCAAGATATTTTATGCTCATGTAATTAATTCTTTTATTTAGAAAGAGCCACACAACCAAATGTAACAATTTTGTGAACTTTTTCCTGATAACACTATAAATAAAAAGAAACGACCTATCGTTTTCAGCTGTATTTTTCGCTTTAAACAAATAAGTCGTTTCTGTATATTTATCTCACTTACGCAATAGCAATCCTTAGCTCACGCCTAATGCAATTTTAGCGTAACGTGACATCATGTCTTTGTTCCATGGCGGATTCCATACGATATTAACTTCTGTATCTTGAATCTCAGGAATTTCCGCAAGCACCATTTTGATTTGTTCAATGATTTGCGGTCCTAAAGGACATCCCATTGACGTTAATGTCATTTCAACTTTACATAAACCGTCATCTTCAAGATTAACTTTATAGATTAACCCTAAGTTAACGATATCAATGCCTAGTTCAGGGTCGATTACGTTTTCTAATGCACCTAAAATATTATCTTTTAATGCTTCCTCCATTATATTCACCTCTCTAAGCAATAATCATTAATAACAATATATCAAATATCCGACAAAACTCCAATAAAATGCTATTATAGGAATACACTCAATTAATGAGTCTTACCATTAGCAGCAACAATGTTTTGTTTAACTGAGCTTGGAAGAATAAGGCAATTCAGCCTTCGCTCCGCTCTATGTTTATTAACGTTTTACAACGTTGCTTGATTATAATTTCAACTTAGCATTAAGGAGAATATATTATGGAACCTTATTTAATTTGTTTGGATTTAGACGGAACATTATTGAATGACGAGAAAAACATTTCACCTTATACATTTAAAGTTTTACAAACACTCAAAGCACAAGGTCATCATATTATGATTGCGACAGGCAGACCTTTCAGAGCCAGCCGTCCTTATTATGACCAATTAGGACTGACAACACCGATTGTCAATTTCAACGGTGCATTTGTGCATAATCCGACGGATTCAGATTTCCCAATCACGCATGAAACTTTGGATCCTGATTTAGCTTCAAGCATTATCGAATCGTTACGTACGATGCAAGTTAAAAATATTATCGCTGAAGTAAAAGATCATGTGTATATCGATACTTATGATGAACACCTTTTTGAAGGATTTTCTATGGGCAACCCGAAAATCGAAACAGGCGACATTGTCAGCCAGCTGAATGAAGCACCGACTTCAATCTTGATTGAAGCTGATGAACATATGATTCCAAGAGTAAAACAAATGTTATCACGCTTCTATGCTGAAAGTATCGAACACCGCCGCTGGGGCGCACCTTTCCCTGTTATCGAAATTGTAAAACGGGGTATAAGCAAAGCAAGAGGTATTGATAGTGTGACAGAAGTACTCGGTGTCGACCGTAACCACATTATCGCTTTCGGTGATGAAGATAACGATACTGAAATGATTAAGTATGCCAAACACGGTATTGCGATGGAAAACGGCTTGAACGAGCTGAAATATATCGCAAACGAAGTCACATACTCTAATAACAATGATGGTATCGGACGTTATTTAAATGACTTTTTCAGTCTCAATATTCCTTATCAATCCAATGCCAATGTGCATTCTTATTAATTTATAGATTTTAACTTATTCAAGGTTTGCAAGTGTAACATTCGTATTTTCATCCCACACTTCGCATCAAACCTTGTTTTTTTATACAATCATATCTTTTATGGAGGTTATGCAATGACACACATTATTATTGTAGGCGGTGTAGCTGGCGGAGCTACAGCGGCCAGCCAATTACGCAGATTAAATTCCGACTTTAAAATTACCGTGTACGAAAAAGATAGAGACGTCACTTTCGCAAACTGCGGTCTGCCCTATTATTTAGGCGGTATCGTTCACTCGCGAGATGAGCTTTTAAATTATACACCAGAAGACTTCAAAGCAAACAAAGATATTGACGCTCACGTTTATCACGAAGTCATCGGTGTCAATCCGCAAAATAAAACCGTTACAGTAAAAAACAGAACGTCAGGCGAAACATTTGAAGATAGTTATGACAAATTAATTTTAAGTCCCGGGTGCCGCGCAAACCGCTTACCGCTTGATACTGATATGGCCTTCACATTGCGTAACTTAGAAGACACAGATGCGATTGATCAATTTATCAAGCATCACGATGTGAAGAAAGTCTTAATTGTAGGTGCCGGCTATATTTCATTGGAAGTACTTGAAAACTTGCATATCAATGGTTTAGAAACGGTATTGATTCACCGCTCAGAAAAAGTAAATAAATTGATGGATCAAGATATGAATCATGTCATCTTTGATGCGATGGATGAACGTAATATTGATTATCGTCTTAATGAAGAAATTGATAAGGTAGAGGGAAAAACCGTTCACTTCAAATCAGGCAATGCAGAAGATTTCGATATGATTATTGAAGGCTTAGGTATTCTGCCGAACACTGAGTTCTTTGAAGACACTGATATAACACGTAACGAGGATGGCTATATTCCGGTCAATGAGTATTTTCAAACAAATTATGAAGATATTTATGCTATCGGAGATATTGCATCTTATTACTATCGCCATGTTGATTTGCCGACACGTGTCGCATTAGCTTGGGGAGCCCATCGCGGCGCAAGTATCGTTTCTCAGCATATTGCACACCAAACAGCACCGCCTTTCAAAGGCTTCTTAGGTTCAAACGCTGTAAAATTCTTTGATTACACACTGACAAGTGTCGGTGTCACACCTGATGACTTAGAACACTTTGATTATGAAATGGTAGAAAACGAACAGCTCAGTCATGCAAGCTATTTCCCAGGTGCTGAACGTATCCACTTGCGTGTTTACTTTGAAAAAGGATCACGCCGTATTTTAAGAGCAGCTGCTGTCGGCAAAGCTGGTGCAGATAAACGTATTGATGTATTATCCATGGCAATGCAAAATCAACTTACAATTGATGAGCTGACTGAATTCGAACCTGCCTATGCACCGCCGTACAGTTCGCCAAAAGACATTATTAATATCATAGGTTATAAAGCACAATCAAAATAATCTTTAAAAATTTGTATTAAAAAATAACGTGAAACCGTTCATTTTTCACATTCTATACAAAATCCAACATTAAGAACATTATAATAATTATAATCAAGCACTGTATGTATGTTATGATGAATACGGAATATCGAAGAAATGGGGAAAATACATGTTACATTTACACATTTTCAGTTGGGTCATCGGTATTATTTTATTTATCGCAGCATATTTAAGTTTTACATCTTCAGGTGCCCCTAAAAAAGCTTACAAACCATTACACATGGCATTACGCTTATTCCTATTACTGATCTTATTCAGCGGTGTTTGGCAAATTGTTGTAGAATTTGCGACAGCGACAGGAAGCGCACACATGCTATTAACATTGAAAATGGTATGCGGTGTTGCAGTTGTGGCATTAATGGAAACTACATTAATCCGCAAACAACGCGGTCAATCACATAACGGACTTTTCTGGGGTGTTATTGTCTTAATTATTATTACTATGGCATTAGGTATTATCTTGCCTGAAGGTCCGATTTCAAGTATGTTTGGTATTGGCCAATAAGCAAATGGAACTCATCACAATTATGTGGTGAGTTTTTTTATGTCGACACAAAAAAATAAAGCAGCAAGCCGAATGCAGTTATCCACTGCAATCAACTTGCTGCTTTTAATCATCTGCTGTCTCCAACAGCTTGATGAAAGTAAGATGATTTATATTTTATTCTTCTTCTTTTGCGATAAAGTTTGTTAATGTACCGATATTATCGATTGTCACTTTCACTTCATCACCTGGTTGTAAATATTGCGGAGGATTCATACCTGCACCTACACCAGATGGTGTACCTGTTGCGATAATATCACCAGGGTGCAATGCGACGAATTTTGAAATCTCAGCAATTAATTCATCAATTTTCAAAATCATTTGACTTGTATTGCCGTCTTGACGGATATCATTGTTGACTTTAGTTACAATGTTTACGTCTTCAGGTGTCGGCAATTCATCTTTTGTGACGATATAAGGACCCATTGGGCAGCCGCCTGTTAAACTTTTAGATAAGAATGCTTGGTCTTGCTGGCGTTGTGCTGTACGGTCTGTAATATCGTTAATGATTGTATAGCCGTATACATAGTCTAATGCCAGACCTTTAGGAATTTTCTCTCCAGATTTACCGATTACAACCCCTAATTCACCTTCGTAATCAAGTGTATCTGTAATATCTTTATGGTTTGGAATTGTTGATTCATCACCAGTTAAAGATGATGCTGCTTTAGTGAAGACATAAAGTCTTTCAACACTATGATTCAACTCATCTGCATGTTCTTTATAGTTACGGCCAAAAGCAATGACATTATTCGGCGGAGTAACCGGCGGTAAAAATTCTACATCCGCAAATTGTACTTTATAGCCTTCAGAGTTCGGACTATCTGTTGCTGCAACAACTGCTTTACGCACTTGTTCTTGGAAATCTAATGTATGGTTTTGTTCTAAACCTTCTAATAATGTCTTAGGATGGAAGTCGCCTTCGCCAAAATCAGCGAATACTTTTCTTAAATCCCAAGCTGCTTCTTCACGTTTTACTTTTACACCATAAGATGTTTCATCATTATGTTTGAATGACAAGAATTTCATTCAATATCAGCTCCTCATCTCAATCTTAACTTACATTATAACTTTATTTTCAGAAAAATAACAAATATTTCATTAATTCTCTCAATAAAAAGTAGAGATAATCAAACTTTATGGTACTTTGGCTAATAGCGTATACCAATTTCCCTTTAATTATCTCTACCCTATCTATAATTCCTTAATGGTTTGAGTCATCGAGTGATAACGTACCAAATTTGAAGAAGTATAAATAACCTTTCACTTTTGTATTCAAAATTGTTTCTAAAGCTGCGCGATAATAGTGCATTTGTACTTTATATCGGTCTTTTAATTGCTGACCCATTTCCTCATCAGACACACCTAATCTTTGGTGGAAAGCATCTGTTTTATAATCTACAAAGTAGTATTGATCTCCTTCGCGATAAATCAAGTCAATCATCCCTTGAATAATGGATACCCCTTCATTCGGATCCATATTTTGGTCGACTTCGCTTTGATTGACCACAAACGGCACTTCGCGCATTACTTGATTGCTTTGTGCAATTTTCAGATACAAATCACTATTAATAAAGCCCATGACCTCACTTATTCGAATATCTGCTTTAGCATCATCTTCTATAATATTCTGCTGAACTAGCCCGTCTATATATGCATCTAGTTCCGCTTCTGTTAACCGCTCTGTTTTAAACGGCAGATGCTGCATCACAGTATGCATCAACGTACCGATTTCATTAGCTTTTCGTTTTTGATGCTGACGCAAGAATTGCGGACGTTCATAAGTAGATGCCCCTAATCTGTATTGGCGCACACGCTCGTAGCTTGTTCCGCTTTCTTCTGTTTCAAGCTGGCGTTTCAACTCTGATACAGATTGTTTTGTCGGTTTCACCATATCTTTTTGATACGGATACTCGAATGCAAGTTGTGTTTCAATCTGCTGCTGAAGTGTCGGCTGTTCAGTTTGATAGTTTTGGATATCCGCTACTGTACGGTAATCTTCTTCTGTATTATCCGCTATATCTGCTTTGATATCTTCATAATAATCAATGTGTGTTTCGACAGAAGGTCGAATCGATGCCTCTACCGTTTCAATATTATTTTCAAACTTCAAATCGTTCGTAATACTTGAAGATTGGTATTTAGCCAAAATAGGATAAATCAAATTGAATGGACTAGGCGCACTCAAACGATAACTCATTTGCAGCATATTGTTTGAAATCGGTGCTTTTTCTAATTTCTCTAATGCCTTTTCATCTTTCACACGTCCTATTAAGAAGAGCTGTTCTTTTGCACGTGTCAAAGCAACATACATCAAACGCATTTCCTCGGAAATTAATTCATTTTCGTTAATTGCCTTTAATGCTGTCGATGCTAAAGATGGATAAACAATATCTTTTTCTGTGTCAAAATAATTCAAGCCAGCGCCGTATTTTTGATTAAGTATGACAGGCTTGCTTAAATCTTGCTTATTAAACTTAGTTGTTAATCCAGAATAGATGACAAATGGAAACTCTAAACCTTTACTAGCATGAATGGTCATCATTCTGACCACATCATCATTCGGTCCGACAATATTTTCTTCACCGAAGTCTTGTTTTCTTTCGATTAATTCATCGATAAAACGTATGAATTGGAATAATCCTCTAAAGCTGGATTTTTCAAACTCAACTGCTTTATTGAACAAGCCGTATAAATTAGCACGACGCCCTTTTCCACCGATTAATCCGCTGAAATATTGAATCACAAAACGATCATTATAGAAGCGATCGATTAATTGGTATACAGGATGTTTTAAACTGAAATCTTGATAGAATGCTAAATCCTTCAAAAAGTCTTGCAGTTTTTCAACCAGTTTTGCATCTGCTGCTTCATGTTGAATATAGTGCTGAATGGATTGATAGAAATAGTCGTCATTAGGACTCAATATACGAATATGTGCTAATTCATCTTCTGTAAACTGATAAATCACTGAACGCATCAATCCGACTAAATAAATATCTTGCAGCGGATTGTCTACTGTTCTTAAGAATGAGAGTACCAATCTGACTTCAGTTTGTTCAAAATAACCTTCCTTGCTATTTACATGGAAAGGAATATCTCTATCTTTAAAAGCTTGTTGTAGTTCTCTGGCATGACTATAAGCTCGTTCTAAAATCACAATATCTTTATACGTCGGCTTGCGATAAGTCTTCGTCTTCGTATCATATACTTCATGATGATTTAATATCGTTTCAACTTGATTCGCAATATATTCTGCTTCTTGTTGAGTGCCGGTTAATTCAGAGGCTTCATCTTCTACCAAGACATTTAAATGCAGCGGATGCGGTTGTTCATCAAACGGCGCACCAAAATAAAGCTGTGCCGCTTCGTCATATACAATTTCACCTACTGATTCATCCATCATATGTTTAAATATATAGTTCGTAGTTGAAAGCACTTCAGGTCTTGAACGGAAGTTTTGTGATAAATCAATACGCATACCTGTACTTCCGTCTGCTAAGAAACGATTATATTTTTCAATGAACAAGCTTGGATCTGCTTGTCTGAATTTGTAAATCGATTGTTTTACGTCCCCTACCATAAAGAGATTGCCGTTCGTTTCATCGCCGCGTTTGATACAACTTAAGATTTGTTCTTGAACACGGTTGGTATCTTGATATTCATCGACTAAAATCTCATCAAAACGGTCTCTGTAATGTTGTGCAAGTTCAGTCGGATGACCTGTTTCGTCCATTAAAATCTTCAATGCAAAATGTTCATAGTCTGAGAAATCCAAGATATTACGACTGCGTTTCTTCTCACCGAACTTATTGATTACATCTTGTGTAATATTTGCCAGCACTTTTACTCTAGGTGCTAAGCGCTGCATATCTGCTTTTAAGTCTTCAGCTGAGCGAGAGAAATATTCTTGCTGCACTTTTTGCACTGCAGCTTTATAGTCATCATAATATCCTTTCGCGCTTTCAAGGTCTGCCTCATATCCTTCGTTGGCCTCTTTGATTTTTTTAACGGCACTTGGGAATCTTTTTTCAAATTGATGATTTCTGATGACTTCGGTATTAAGCAATCCGCCTTCCATTGCACGCTGCATAAAAGCACGTTCTCCTTCTACCACTGCGAGTTGCTTATCTACAAGCGCAAGTTCACTATAAAGGTCGTAACTTTTATTAATATTTTCCAATGCCGTCTGCATAAATACACCTGCAAGCTCTGTCAACAACTGCAGATATTCGTCTTGTACCGCTTCATCTTCATAAGGTTGTGCTAATGCAGCCAGCCACTGCATCGGATTCGGGTTAGCGACTGAGAAGTAATACATACTTTTGATAATATTTCTGAATGCATCATCGCTTCTATCTGATGAAAGATGTTCAGTCAAATCAATGAAAGCAGGATCAAGTGATGCATAATAATCTTCAAGCACTTCATCAATTGTTTGTTCCAACAATAAGATATTCTCTGCTTCGCTGCTGGTTCTGAAATTCGGATCGATTTCTAAGACATCATAATGCTGCTGGATTAATTTCAAACAAAAGCTGTGTAACGTTGAAATTTGCGCTTGATGAATTTTAACACGTTGATTTTTAAGATGCGCATTGCTTGGATCTTCTAATGAAGCTTCTGTAATACGCTTTTCTACCCTATGCTTCATTTCGCGCGCACTAGCATTTGTAAACGTCACAACAAGCAGGCGGTCCACATCTATTTTATCTCTCAAAATACGCTGAATGATGCGCTCAACGAGTACTGCAGTCTTACCAGAACCTGCCGCTGCCGCAACCAGTGTATCTTGTCCTGAAGCATAAATACTTTTCCATTGTCCATCTGTCCACATTACACCCTCTGGTTTTTTCGGTATCATGCTTCATCCTCCTCTTCATCTGATTCTAGTCGTAATAATTCAATTGGATTAATCTTTTCATCTACTGTGCGATAACGCTTGCTGTCAATCATGCCGTCGACATGACATACAGATTTGTAGCTGCAGAAATCACAAGGCAGCTTTTTATCATATTTCATCGGTGCGACTTCAGTATGTCCATCCATGATATCTGAGGCAATTTGTGTGAAGTTCTTTTTATTATGTTCGATAAACTTATAGATTGTTTTCGTATCTGCAACCGGATTATTTTTGCCTAAGCCGCCGCCTTTAAGCATATTAATCGGTACAATATCAGATTTGAAAGAAGGTTCTAATCGTGTATCTTCCGCATTCAATACATCCGGGTCGCTATTAATCAGCCCGCTTAATTGATAAGATTTCAATAATTCTTTTTCCCTTTCGTCTTCATCAATGCTTGCCCAGTTCGCAAATCTAACACGCGGTTCATGTACATGGAAATAAAGTAAACCGCCAGGTTCAGTTTGGTCTGATAACGCTAAGCGTTGTTTATTTTGCAAGACGACATCCATATAAGTCATCATCTGCATCTGCAATCCGTAATACACTTTTTTCAAATCCAATGTTCCGCTGTAAGCCGAAGATTTATAGTCGATAATATTCACAAAGCTTCTGTCTTGATGTGTATACGTATCGATTCTATCGATTTGTCCGCGCACATTAATCGGAATACCTTGTGTCGTATAAAGTGCTTGTGCCTCAAGTTGATCTGGTGTTTTAGGTTTTCTTCTGAATGATTTTTCAAATGCTTGCGGCTTGAATTTAGAGAAACTTCCTTGATATTTCAATGCTGTAAGCGTCGATTGAACAATGGCACCGATACGATATGACATAAAACGATAATACGCAGAAGAATTCAATAAGTTATATTGTACTGTCGGCAAGATACTTTCTAAGGCTTCTTGTGTCAGTGCTTTGATTGCTTTATCAGTCAGATTTTTAAAGTCGCCGTCAATTTTCTCTGCAATGTATTTTAAGACAGAGTGGAAGATATCTCCTAAATCGAAGTTCTCTAATTTATATTTCGTACGCTCATTCAGTCTAAGTCCATGTGAAGTATAATGTTTGAACGGACAATTCTGATAACCTTCAAAGCGTGATACACTGGCATTGATGGTATCGCCGTATAATGCTTTGGATTGATCCTGACTCAGTTGTACTGTTTTATTATCATAAGTCAGTGCTGAAGTCAGATAGTAAAGCCCTTTTGATAAACGGTCATTGTTTGCCATGGCTTGATAAGTATCTAACCAAGCATCTGCAGTCAGCTCATGATGCAGCCAGCTTTGCAGTTCTTCGAATAAATTGATTTTCGTTTGGTGCGGATGCTCCATTAAAGTTAATGGATTTTGCTGTGCACTGTAATGGATATTTTCAACTTCTAAATTGGTATAGAGCTCTTGAATTGACTGGATAAACGGGCTGACTTCTTTATCATCGTTGTTCATGCCCATTAAGCTGTATGAGAAAGTGACATGTTGTTTAGCACGTGTCATCGCAATATAACAAACAAACGCTTCATCCATTTGCAGCACATCTGCAGTCGGACTTAATTCTACTTGTGTTTCTTCTTGGAAATATTTCTTTTCTTCATCGCTGATAAGTCCTGAACTTGAAATAGCTTGCGGCATCACACCGTCATTCATGCCAAGCATATAGACGTGCTCTTTGTTATCGACTTTAGCTAAATCCATTGTACCGATTGCGACTTGGTCTAATGTTTGCGGAATCATCACAAACTCTAATTGTTCTAATCCAACATCAAAGAGTTCTAAGAAACGTTTTTGTGTCATCTCAGCGTCGCCGAACACTGTAGCCAAATCATCAAGTGTTTGAATGAAACCGTTCCATACTTGATCAAGTTCTTCAGCTTGCTGATGCTTGCCGGCTAAATCCAATTCATCGCGTTCAGTCATCAATTGACTCGGCAGTTCAAAGGATTCGAAGACTTCATAAAATGCTGCCGCAAATTCGACTGCTGTTTCAGCTTCGCTTAATGCTTGTTCAAATTTGAGGATATGTTTCATGACAAAGTCTTTCAATTCAATCACACGCTGATACACCGCTTCTGTTTCTTCTGTCATCGGTTGACGTTTTAAGCCCATTTGATTAAATTGCTCAATTTTAAAGTAACCGTCATCTATCCAGCGTTGACCATATATTCCTCTTTCAAGCACATAATTTTCCAAGATATCTGTTAAGTAACGGCTGTCTTTAAATTTTTGTGTTAATACTTGTGTCTTGAACAAGCGCATCAGCGGTTCAAAACTCCATTTTGTTTCAATGACTTCAATTAAAGAACGAATCATTTCCATCACAGGATGATGTGTCATTGATTGCTTCGTATCGATATTAAACGGAATTTCATATTCAGGCAGCACACTCTCCATCAAATGTGCATAAGCTTCATCACGATATAAAATTGCGACATCTTGATAACGAATATTTTCTTCTCGTGCTTTGCGGATAATATCACGTGCGACCGCATTAACTTCTTCACGTACATTCGAAGCTTCAAGAATATTTACATGGCCCTTATTCGGTACTTTATCGATAAAGAGTTCATTAAAACTGCTTTCTAAGTGGCTTAAGTCTGCATTATCAAAACGGTATTTTGTAGTGAATTGTCGTAAATTAACTGTTGTGTCTAATTTCTGTGCGATTTCTTCTAAATGCGTTAAGACAGATGATGATTTTCTGAACAAACTAAATGGATCTTTATCTCCGTTCGTCGTTAATAATACGCTGACAGATTTTGCATGTTTGGCTAACGCTTCTATCATGAGATATTCTAACGTTGAAAAGTTATGGAAACCGTCTATATAAATCTCTGCACGTTTCAACCATTCAGATTTGCCCATTTGTTCTACAAATTTATATAACGTATCTTCAGATGATACAAAATTATCTGCTAAACGTGCTTCTAAATAACGGTATACTAATGCAATATCATGCAGCTTATCTTGCGTGCGCGGCTGTAATTGATTTTCAGAAACAAAATCCTCTAACTGTTCAGGACTTACAGCATATTTCTTAAAATCTTGAATTTGTTCAGTCAGCTTTGAACTGAATCCATAATATTTCACTTGAGATTGATAGAGATTCAATTCTTTGCGATGGTTTTGCAAAATATCGAATACCATCATTTCCATGGCACCTTTTGAAACATAATCTTCAGTTAAACCGCCGATTTCTTGGAAAATTCTATGACTTAAACGTTCAAAGTGAAGGACTTCTGTTCTAAGGCTGCCGTTTAATTCTGGGTCTTTTACAAAATCTTGTTCGATTTGGAATGTACTTTGTGTAGGGGCAATAATGATAATCGGATCGCCTAATGGATCTTGTTTCATCTTTTGTTTGATTTCACTTAACATCGCATGCGACTTTCCTGTACCGGCCCTACCAATATATGCGTTTAATACAGTCACTTTTCTCACCTCTTCGAAAAATATTGTAGCTCATATCCCATTATATATCCATAGCCTATCGTCAATGAAATTTAAAAAAAGAGCTGCTACATTTCGCAGCAACTCCTTTAAAAATCTATCTTGTATTTTAGTTTTGTTCTGGGTTGAAATTCACTTTGAATGCGGTGAATGGCCAGTAACGCAAGCTGACTTTACCGACAACTTGTTCGTTATCGATTAAACCGAATGAACGGCTGTCTTTACTTACTTCACGGTTATCTCCGAGTACTAACAGTTTGCCTTTTGGTATTTTATTCGAACCATTCGAATTCGGCAGGTTTTTCACTTGGAAACTACCTGTGATTTCATTATAGCTTTTATGTTTTTGATTATAATCTAAGTAAGGTTCTTTTACTTTTTTGCCATTTACATAAAGTACGTCATGTTTATATTCTACACTGTCGCCTGGTGTTCCGATGACACGTTTAACATAGTCTGCATTTTTATCTGCGTGGAATACAATCACATTGCCTTTTTCAAGTCCGCCCATTTTAAAGCCGATGACATTAACAATGACTTTTTCTCCATCTTTTAGTGTAGGATGCATAGAATCTCCGCGGACAGTATAAGATTTTGCGACAAAACTATTAATGATAAAGATTAATACCAAAGCTATCGCTATGGCGGTAATCCACTCAATGACTTCCTTTTTCACTGTATCAACACCTCTATTATTCGTTAAATGAAATTTTGAATTGCTGGAAAGGATAATATCTCAAGACAACTTTACCTATGATATCTTTTTGGTGTATCGTCCCAAACTGTCTGGAATCTTGTTGCTGTGCACGATTATCGTTCAGCATAAGATAGTGTTTAGGTGCTAAGATATCTCCTTCAGAATGTTTTAAATCGCGTAATGCTAAATTTTGAATCGGATTTTTAATATCATAACGTTCTTTTACAAGTTGATCATCACGAAAAAGCTGACCATCTTTATATTCAACCGACTCTCCTGGTGTACCTATGACACGGCCAAAATATGTATGCCCATTATGGCGATACATGATGACATCGCTATTATGTATTTGGTTGAAAGCCGCTTGTACTTTGCTTACTAATATACGGTCATCTTTGTTAAGTTCGGGTGCCATACTATCAGTCTTTACAACTGCACCGATTATGATAAACGCTTGAATCAACATTACAATAATAATCGCAATTATCACGGAAAGCAAATATTTTACAATTTTCCTCACTATTATCTCCTAACCTATTCATTGGATTACTACTATTATAGAGGGAATTTAATTTTTTTCAAAATCTAAAAAAGCTCCCACTCTACTTAAAAGTAAAATGGGAGTTGATAGTATGAAGTATTATAGACGTTCTTCTAATTCTTGTTTTTTATCTTCATAACCTGGTTTGCCAAGTAATGCGAACATATTTTGTTTATATGCTTCTACACCTGGTTGGTTGAATGGGTTCACACCTAATTGGTAACCGCTCATTGCACAAGCTAATTCGAAGAAGTAAACGACATAGCCGAATGTTTCCGCATCGATACGAGGGATTTTAACTACTAAGTTCGGCACTTCGCCGTCAGTATGTGCAAGTAAAGTACCTTGGAATGCTTTTGTATTTACTTCATCAATTGTTTTGCCGGCAAGATAGTTCAATCCATCTAAATCATCTGCGTCTTTTTCGATAGTAATATCGTGTTTAGGATTGTCGACTTTCAC
The DNA here is from genome assembly GCF_003344575.1 of Staphylococcus sp. EZ-P03. Taxonomy (NCBI): domain Bacteria; kingdom Bacillati; phylum Bacillota; class Bacilli; order Caryophanales; family Staphylococcaceae; genus Staphylococcus; species Staphylococcus sp. EZ-P03. The sequence goes on from NZ_QPMO01000012.1 coordinate 46,976, forward strand.
AACTGTTTCAAATAAGAAACGACGGCCTTCTTGAACATATTGTCCTAATGAGTGCAAGTCAGTTGTGTAGTTAGCACTTGAAGGATAAATTCCTTTGAAGTCTTTACCTTCAGATTCGCCGTATAATTGTTTCCACCATTCATTGAAGTATTGCAATGATGGTTCATAGTTGATCAGCATTTCAGTTGTATAACCTTTTGCATATAAGATATTACGCAATGTCGCATATTGGTATGCGATATTGTCTTCTAATTGATCAGAAGAAAGTTCTTCGCGTGCTTTCGCAGCACCGTCCATCATAGCTTTAATATCAATACCTGCAGCCGCAATCGGTAATAAACCTACAGCTGTTAATACTGAATAACGTCCGCCGACATCATCAGGTACTACAAATGTTTCATAGCCTTCATTTGTCGCAAGTTGTTTCAAAGCACCTTTTGCTTTATCAGTTGTCGCAAAGATACGTTGTTTTGCTTCTTCTTTACCGTATTTATCTTCTAATAATTGTTTGAAGAGACGGAAAGCAACAGCTGGTTCAGTAGTTGTACCAGATTTAGAAATAACATTGACTGAATAATCTTTACCGTCCAAGTATTCGATTAAGTCATGTAAATAAGATGATGATAAGTGGTTGCCCGCAAAGACAATTTCAGGATATTCATCACTTGTTCTGAATGATGATGTCAACATTTCAATTGCGGCACGTGCACCTAAATAAGAACCGCCGATACCTACTACAACTAAAACATCTGAATGTTCTTTAATACGTTTAGCTGCTTCTAAGATACGTGAGAATTCTTCTTTATCATAATCGACCGGAAGGTCTAACCATCCTAAAAAGTCATTGCCTGCACCAGTACCTTCATGAATTACACGGTGGATTGTTTTAACGATTTCTTGTTGTTGCGTTAACTCATGTTCGTCAACGAATTTTAAAGCTTTGCTATAGTCTAGCTCAATATGTGTCATTTGAACTGCCTCCTGCTTTTTGATTTCACTCATATTTTACTAAATTTCTGACAACACATTCAATAAAACTGTCTATGATTTTTCAACCTCAACTGGATTTGTGAAAAAATCGCCATTTTTTACAAAATCCTCGTACTTTTCTTGATTTAAAGCCTTTTCTGATATTTTATGGTATGTGCATATAATATTGTATAAGCCCGCCATTGCAGGAACATAAATGATTGAGATTTCATATTTCTGTATATTTATGTAAAATAATGGTTTATTTCTCATCTTTAATCTGCTATGATAATAACATGTTAAAAAATTCAAACTATTCTAACGAGGTGTATAAATTATGAAGGATAAAATCGTATTAGCCTATTCAGGCGGATTAGATACAAGTGTGGCAGTTAAGTGGCTGATCGATAAAGGTTACGATGTTGTTGCTTGCTGTTTAGATGTAGGAGAAGGAAAAGATTTAGATGTTGTTTATCAAAAAGCATTAGATATGGGCGCAGTTGAATGCTATATCATTGATGCTACTAAAGAATTCAGTGACGAGTATGTAGCTTATGCCATTAAAGGTAATTTAATGTATGAAAATACTTATCCAGTCGTTTCAGCATTATCTCGTCCATTAATCTCTAAAAAATTAGTCGAAATCGCAGAAAAAACAAATGCAGTTGGTATTGCACATGGCTGTACTGGTAAAGGTAACGACCAAGTACGTTTTGAAGTAGCCATCAAAGCGTTGAACCCAGAATTGAAAGTATTTGCACCGGTACGTTCATGGGGTTGGAGTCGTGAAGAAGAAATCGATTATGCGATTAAAAATAATATTCCCGTACCGATCAACCATGACTCGCCTTATTCTATCGACCAAAACTTATGGGGCCGCGCAAACGAATGCGGTATTTTAGAAGATCCGTATGCAGCGCCGCCGAAAGACGCATTTGATTTAACACGCGAAATTGAAGATACACCCGATACACCTGATGAAATCGTTTTGAAGTTTGAAAAAGGTATTCCAGTAGAAATCGATGGCAAAGCGTATCCATTAGATGATTTGATTTTGTATTTAAATGATTTAGCCGGCAAACATGGTATCGGACGTATCGACCATGTTGAAAACAGATTAGTCGGAATTAAATCTCGTGAAGTTTATGAAACACCTGGCGCTGAAGTGATTCTTAAAGCACATAAAGCTTTAGAAACAATCACTTTGACTAAAGATGTTGCACACTTTAAACCAGTTATCGAAAAACAATTTGCAGAACAAACATACAATGGTTTATGGTTCTCACCTTTAACTGACTCATTAAAAGTCTTTATCGATTCTACACAAGCACATGTCACTGGGGAAGTACGTGTGAAATTGTTCAAAGGCAATGCAGTCGTTAACGGAAGAAAATCACCTTACTCTTTATATAATGAAAAACTTGCGACTTATACAAAAGAAGATGCATTCAATCAAGAAGCAGCGGTAGGATTCATTGAAATCTACGGCTTGCCTACTGAAGTCAATTCTATGTTGCATGGGGGTTATTCTAATGAGCAATAAAGCCTGGGGCGGTCGTTTCCAATCGGAACCAGAAGAATGGGTAGATGCGTTTAACGCATCTATTCATTTCGACCATCTATTAATAGATGAAGATATTCAAGGGAGTATTGCACATGCGACAATGCTTGCTAAACAAGGTATCCTCACTTCCAAAGAAAGCGACACCATTATTAAGGGACTCCAGGACATCCAACAAGACTACCATGATGGTAAAGTTGAATTTACAGAAGCATTAGAAGATATTCATTTAAATATCGAACATGAATTAATCGAACGTATCGGCCCTGTCGGCGGTAAACTGCATACAGGCCGCAGCCGTAATGACCAAGTTGCGACAGATATGCACCTTTATACGAAGAAAGCCGTAAAAGAAATCATCGCATTAATTCATTCACTTCAAGAAACAATTGTACATTTGGCAGATAAACATGTAGATACGATCATGCCCGGCTATACGCACTTACAGCGTGCACAGCCGATTTCATTCGCACATCACGTCATGACTTACTTCTGGATGTTAGAACGTGATAAAAATCGTTTTGAAGATGCTTTAAAACGTATTGATATCAATCCATTAGGTGCTGCAGCACTCAGCGGGACAACACATCCGATTGATCGTAAGAAAACACAAGAATTGTTAGACTTTGCATCGCTGTATGAAAACAGTTTAGATGCAGTCAGTGATCGTGATTATATCGTAGAAACTTTAAATGCCATTTCACTCGTAATGATTCATTTATCACGTTTCTCTGAAGAAATTATTTTCTGGTCAACTGATGAAGCTAAATTCATTACTTTATCCGATTCATTTTCAACAGGCTCATCGATTATGCCGCAGAAAAAGAACCCGGATATGGCAGAACTTATCAGAGGCAAAACAGGCCGTACAACAGGTCATCTTGTCAGTATGTTAATGACATTAAAAGGCTTGCCTCTAGCTTATAACAAAGACATGCAAGAAGATAAAGAAGGCTTATTCGATGCAGTCCATACTGTTACAGGTTCACTTCGTATCTTTGAAGGTATGTTAGCAAGCATGACCGTTAATACAGATCGTTTAAACGAAACAGTTCATAACGACTTCTCAAATGCGACAGAACTTGCGGACTATCTCGTTGAAAAAGACGTACCTTTCAGAGAGGCACATGCAATCGTAGGACAAATCGTATATTGGTGTATCCAGCACGATTGCTACTTACTTGATGTGCCGCTTGAACAATATCAATCATTCTCATCAAAAATCGATGACACGATTTATAGTTACCTCAAACCAGAAAACTGCTTAAAACGCAGAAAAAGTTATGGTTCTACAGGACAAGATGCAGTACGTCATCAAATCGAAGTCGCAAAAGCGTTACTCTAATAAAAATACAGCCGAATTTCACGCTATTGTGAGATTCGGCTGTTTATTTTAAATAGAATGCTTAATCCATTGTCTTAAATCTTCTAAACGATACTGCTTTACTATATTTGCTTTAACATTATCTAAAGTAATTTGTGACAAGGTTTGAATAAGTGTAGTTTCAATGATGGTTAATGACTCCGTGCTATTATTTCTTTGCAAATCACTACACCCTAGTGTTATAATTCAATTAACAAAGAGTATTCCATAGAAACACCAATCCCCTCACTATCAGCAGTAGTGAGGGGATTTTTTGGTGTAGCTAGATCGCCTTATTATTTGTTGCGGTTACTTAGCCAAAATGTGAAAATCGCAACAACGCACCCTGATATAATAGGGGCTATAATACTGACAAAGAGTATTACCATAGATTCCACCTCCTTCCATAGCACAATTCGCCTATGGAAGTTAAGGCGACCTTTATATTATACTTGATTTTTTGTAATTTCAAAACGCAAAAAGAGCCGACATTGTCGACTCTTTTCTAATTAATATAACTCATTATTGACTTATGCCCAACCGCGGTAGCGTGCAGCTTCTGCTGTACGTTTGATACCTACGATGTATGCGGCTAAACGCATATCGATTTTACGGTTTTGTGCTAATTCATAAATATCGTTAAATGCTGTGACTAATTTATCGCGCATTTTTTTGTTTACTTCTTCTTCTGACCAATAGTAACCTTGGTTGTTTTGTACCCACTCGAAGTAAGATACTGTTACACCGCCGGCACTTGCAAGTACGTCTGGTACTAATAATACGCCGCGCTCGTGTAAGATACGTGTTGCTTCAAGTGTTGTAGGTCCGTTTGCTGCTTCTACTAAGATATCCGCTTTAATGTTTGGTGCGTTATCTTTAGTGATTTGGTTTTCGATTGCAGCTGGGATTAAGATATCACAATCTAATTCGAATAATTCTTTGTTAGAGATTGTTTCTTCGAATAAGTTTGTAACTGTACCGAAGCTGTCTCTGCGATCTAATAGGTAATCGATATCTAAACCTTCTGGGTCAGATAATGCACCGTATGCGTCAGAGATACCAACGATTTTAGCACCTTTATCAAATAAGAATTTCGCTAAGAAACTACCTGCGTTACCGAAACCTTGAATTACAATTCTTGCACCATTAAGGTCAAGATCTTTAAGTTTCGCAGCTTGTTCAATCGCAATTACAACACCAAGTGCTGTTGAACGGTCGCGTCCTTCTGAACCGCCAAGTACAATTGGTTTACCAGTGATAAATCCAGGAGAGTTGAATTTATCTAATGCACTGTACTCATCCATCATCCAAGCCATGATTTGTGAGTTCGTCATAACGTCTGGTGCCGGAATATCTTTAGAAGGCCCAACAATTTGTGAAATTGCACGAACATAACCACGTGATAAACGTTCAACTTCATGAATACTCATTTGACGCGGGTCACAGATGATACCGCCTTTACCGCCACCGTATGGTAAGTCCACGATACCGCATTTCATTGTCATCCACATTGATAATGCTTTAACTTCATCTACATTGACATTCGGGTGGAAACGTACTCCGCCTTTAGTAGGTCCAACTGCATCGTTATGTTGCGCACGGTAACCAGTAAATGTTTTAACCGTACCGTCATCCATTCTTACTGGAATACGAACTTCTAAAAATCGTAATGGTTCTTTCACAAGATCGTACATGCCGTCATCAAAACCTAATTTATGCAATGCTTCTTTAATAATTTGTTGTGTCGATGTCACTAAATTATTGTTCTCAGTCATAATCCTTCTCGCCTCTTTTTCCTAACAATGATTTCGCTTTCATTTGTATTGTAACATAAGCGCAACCTTTTTAAAGTGTTTTCAATCCTTTTGTTACAACTTTTTGAACTTAGCTGAATACCTTCTTGATTCTTTCTAATGCGTCATCGATTTCTTCTTTAGAAATAACAAGCGGAGGCGCAAAACGAATCACTGTATCATGCGTTTCTTTACATAGTAAGCCTTCTTCTTTTAACGCTTCAGCATATGGGCGTGCACTTTCATTTAATTGTAAACCGATGAACAATCCGCGTCCGCGTACTTCTTCAATCGCTGGATGATCGATTTTTCTCAATTCTTCTTGGAAATATTCGCCTAACTCTTGTGAACGTCCCGCTAAATCTTCATCAACTAATACATCCAATGCCGCAATTGACACTGCAGCTGCTAAAGGATTACCGCCGAATGTAGAACCATGAGAGCCTGGTGTGAAGACATCTAATACTTCATGGTCAGCTGCTACCGCTGAAATTGGTAACACACCGCCGCCTAAAGCTTTACCTAAGATATAAACATCTGGTTTCACACCATCCCAATCTGTCGCAAACATTTTACCTGAACGGCCTAAGCCTGATTGAATTTCATCTGCGATGAATAAGATATTATGCTCATCAGCTAATTCGCGGATTGTTTTCAAATAACCTTCCGGCGGAACGTTAATGCCCGCTTCACCTTGAATCGGCTCTACTAAAATAGCTGCTGTGTTTTCATTAATCGCATCTTTTAATGCGGCTTCATCACCGAAATCAACTTTTTTGAACCCTTCTAATAATGGACCATAACCGCGTTGATATTCCGCTTCAGATGATAATGACACAGGTGCCATTGTACGTCCGTGGAAGTTGCCGTTAAATGCGATAATTTCCGCTTTATCCGGGTCAATCCCTTTAACATCATAAGACCAGCGGCGTGCTGCTTTAACTGCAGTCTCAACAGCTTCAGCGCCTGTATTCATCGGTAAGATTTTTTCTTTACCTGTTAATTCGCTGACTTTCTCATACCAGTCCCCTAAATTGTCACTGTTGAAAGCACGAGAAACTAGAGTCACTTTATCTGCTTGATCTTTTAACGCTTGAATAATTTTAGGATGACGGTGTCCTTGGTTGACTGCTGAATAAGCTGCTAACATGTCCATGTATTTATTGCCTTCTGGATCTTTAACCCAAATACCGTCAGCCTCTGAAATGACAATTGGAAGTGGTGTGTAGTTGCGTGCCCCATAGTGTTCTGTTTTTTTAATGATATCTTCTGATCTTGTCATAAATTATTCCTCCTTATAAACGCTTTTTTCTTTATATTTATATGTGATGAATGTGATTCAATTCTGTTGTGTTCCAATATAAAACAGCTTTGAAAAAAATCACATTATAGATACCTCTCATCTTAATGATGAAAGCTATAATGTGATTTCCTTATTCATTTAAATTCCTGCTTTATTCGATTGGCGCTTGTTACCTTATAGATGTTCAGATACTGTACGGCCTTGCAAGTGAAGTACTAGATAATCCGGGCCGCCTGCTTTAGAGTCTGTACCTGACATTTTGAAGCCGCCGAATGGTTGATAACCTACGACCGCGCCTGTGCAACCGCGGTTGAAGTAAAGGTTGCCGACCATAAAGTCGCGGCGTGCTTGTTCTAATTTCATACGGTTATTAGAGATAACACCGCCAGTTAAACCATACTCAGTCGCATTCGCATAGTCGATGGCTTGGTCAAAGTCTTTCGCTTTGCTGAAGCCGACTACCGGTCCGAAGATTTCTTCTTGCATCACGCGGCTGTCATAAGCTAAATCTGCAAAGACTGTCGGATAAACGAAGTTCCCTACTTCATCATCCACTTTGCCGCCTGTAACTAAGCGGCCTTCATCTTCACCAATCTTCAAGTATTTTTTGATTTTCTTCAGTGCTTTGTCATCGATAACAGGTCCCATGTAGTTATCGTAACTAGAAGCATCGCCGACAGTTAATTGTTCTGTCGCTTTTTGTACACGTTCTAATAATTCATCATAGACATCTTCAACTGCGATAACACGAGAGCAAGCTGAGCATTTTTGGCCTGAGAAGCCGAATGCTGAATTAACAATCGCATCTGTCGCTACATCCAAGTCTGCTTCGCTGTCTACTACAATCGTATCTTTACCGCCCATTTCAGCAATGACACGTTTCAAGTGATTTTGACCTTCTTGGATTTTTGAAGCTTTCTGCATAATGCTTGTACCGACATTTTTAGAACCAGTGAATGAAATCAAGCCGACATCTTTATTTTCTACTAAGAAGTCGCCGATATCGCTAGAATCACCAGGAATCCAGTTAACTACCCCTTTTGGAAGTCCTGCTTCTTCTAATACTTCCATAAATTTATATGAAATCACTGGTGTATTTGATGACGGTTTTAATAATACTGTGTTCCCTGTAACTACAGGTGCTACTGTAGTACCTGCCATAATCGCATAAGCGAAGTTCCAAGGTGAAATTACAACTGATACACCGATTGGTAAATAATCAAATTGGTTATATTCGCCTGGACGAGAGTTGACAGGTTTGCCGTCTTTAAGTTCTAACATTTGGCGGCCGTAGTATTCCATGAAGTCAATTGCTTCTGCAGTATCTGCGTCTGCTTCTTTCCATGGCTTACCGCCTTCTTTTGTAAGTGTTGCTGAGAACTCATGTTTGCGGCGGCGTGTAATTGCTGCTGCTCTGAATAAGATGTCTGCTCTTACTTCAGGCGGCACTGTACGCCAAGTTTTAAATGCTTCTTTTGCTGCTTCTAAAGCTTTTTCTGCATGTGCTTTGTTTGCTTTAGAAACATATCCGATTGTCTCTTCTCTATTTGACGGGTTGAATGATCTCACCTTGTCGTCAGTATAGATACGTTCACCATTAATAATGAGTGGATACTCTTTGCCTAAGTCTTCTTCGACTTTTTTGAGTGCTTTTTCATAAGCCTCTCTATTTTCTGCTTTTGAAAAATCTGTAAATGGTTCATGTTTGTACGGAATCATTTTTAATCCCCCTTTGTTTAATATTAAAAATGGTTTAAGAAAGCCCTTACATTTCTTATAATTACATAAAATTCAGACTATGTAAAAGGAAAATCTTCAAAATTGTGAAAATTTTTAATAGTGTGATTGCTCATCTACTGTCGTTGTGCGATATGTAGAATCTACACTAAAATTAAAAAAGACCACACGAAAATATACGTGCAGTCTCATTTTTCATATATATTGCGTCCATCAAATGGTTTATTTTTATATAATGCTCACTGAAAAATTAAATTTTTAGTGCTCGCCTTTTTTAGGCAGCGGGTAAAAGCCTTTGTTGAATTGTTCCCATAAATTCGGCGGCAATTCATGTTTATCTTCACGTTTTGAGTCAAAGTAGGAAATGATTTCGTCTGTACGTCCTTCTTTGATTTTTTCAACAAAACGCGGATCTAATAAAAGTTCACGACCTAATGCGATAAATTCAACCCCTGTTTCAAATGCGGATAATGCTTCATCTGCATTAAAGATTGAACCGATACCGATTAACGGTACTTTACCGCCGATCCATTCATGAATCAAACGTATACGTTCTTGGCCTTGATACTTGCCTTCTCTTGTTTCTGAATGAATCGTAAATAATGAAGCATGCAGATAATCCAGCGGTTTATCAGATAAGTAACCAAGCAATTCTTTTGTTTGTTCCATTTTGATGCCTTCTGCTTCCGCATCTTCTGGTGAGAAACGATAACCGATAATAAAGTCTTTATCACCATATTGTTTTACAGTGTTCACTACTTCATCTACAACTGCAAGCGGGTATTTATACGGATCTGCCCATTCGTCATTGCGTCGGTTATAGTGACGTGAAACGAATTGGTGGATTAGATAATGGTTGGCACCATGAATTTCGACACCATCAAAGCCTGCTTCGATTACGCGACGTGTTGCTTCGCCGAATGCTTTGATTGTCTTTTCAATTTCTTCTGGTGTAATTTCACGTGCATCATGTTCTTGCTGCTGGCCAAAACTTTTAAGGGTAATTGGACTCGGCGCTACAACATCTCCATTAGGTGTTAAGTTATCTAACGCTTGTGCCCCGCCATGATGAATTTGTACAAGTGCTTTCGCACCATGTTTCTTCATCGCTTGTGCTAAACGTTTTAAACCAGGAATATCAGAATCATGTGCAACTGAAGGTTGTCCAGGGAATGCTTTCCCAATATCTGTCACATTACTTGCTGCACTGATACTAATACCAACATCTTTCGAACGTTTTTCCATATATGGCAATTCAACATCAGCAATCGTACCATCATCATTTGATGAAATATGTGTAAGGGGTGCAAGTACGAAACGATTGCGGATTTCTACTCCGTTCGGCAATGTATATGGTGAAAACAATGGTTCATATTTCTTATCCATAGTCGTGTTTCCTCCTCTTTCTCTTTCTATTAAAACATTGTACAGTACTCGGAATTATTTCAGAAAAAAATTGCTCATTGTGTCATTAACTATGTACCACTACTGACCATAGGACAAAACAATAGGCCAGCATACCACATCTCCATTAAATGTCGTATACTGACCTCGTATAAGATTAAAGCTTATTCTCTCTAATCATTTTCTTAGACTGCGCAATCCAAACCGGTAAACGTTCTTCCAATGTTTGAAACCCGTATTTTTCAGTTTCTTTGATCTCATCCAAAACAGATTTTTTCTCTTTCTTACGTTCATAATTCTTAAAATAGTCATTATCCTTCAGCGACAAATTGAGTTTGCCTTCTTCATCAATGGATAATATTTTAGCCTTCACAACTTGTCCTTCAGATAAGAAACGACTTAAATTATGGACATAGTCATTCATAATCTCTGATATGTGAATGAGTCCTTCAGTGTTGTCAGGGGTTTCTACAAATGCGCCATAAGGTTGAATACCAGTCACTTTTACTTTCACATGCTGTCCTGATTTATAGTGATTATTCAACTTAATAACCCCTTAATTCGTATTATTTCTAACAATAACATCATAGCATAAATTAAAGAGCGTCACTAACCGTTACGGTATATTATTTACAATTTTTCAGAGTAATAGCACAAATTGCACGCGATATGATGTCTTCTCAATCGTATTCACATCAAAAAGCAAACACTCCCAAGTCGAATGTTCAATTCAACTCGGGAGTGCTTATTGTGCTTATTGTGCTTAATGTTCTTTATGATTCATTAACGCAATTTTATTTTTCTGTATAATCTTTATCTTCATTTTTACGTTTTCTGAACAATAATACTGATCCAAGTGCTGCAAATAATCCGCCGAATAATGCACCGCTGTTTGAAGTATTTTCACCGGTATTTGGCAACACTTTAGCTTTTCCAGCTTTTGATGCTGATTTCGAACCAGATTTTGATGTTGCTTTTGATGCTGCTTTTGCTTTTACATCTGCTTTCACAGTATCATTCGCTTTTGTTTCAGCATTTGCTTTTGTTTTAGCGTTTACTTTTGTCTCAGTGTTTACGTTTGATTTAGTATTTGATTCTGTTTCAACAGTTGTTTGTGATACTTTTGATTGTTGTGGAACTTTAAGATGAGTTCGGTCATCATTTGATTTAACTTGTGAAGTTGTATTTTCAACAGTTGTTGGATTAACTTCTACAGTGTTGCCTTTAGTTTCTTTGCCCACAGTTGTATTATCTTTCGTTGGAACAGTAACTTTAGTATTATCAGGTGCTTTTGAGCCTAATACTTCTAAAGTATCGCAAATATCTTTCGCAGCCTCTTCAATTGTTTGAATTGGTTGATGATTTGGCTGTTCAATAATTGTTTGACCGACTTTCACTTGGTTATCTAACACTTCTGCTGTTTCTTCTGGGCAATTAGAAGTTTCAATTGTTTGTGCTTCTTCGATTGCTTTTTCTAATTCAGCTAATGCATCAGCTTTATCTTGTGCATCTTTTGCCTCAATTGCTTTATCTAATGCATAAGTTGCGCCATCCACTGCAGCTTGAACCGCATTCGGATCTGCATCTACTGTTTCTGCAGTTGCTAATGCAGCTAGAACTGCTTTATCTTCAGCATCTGTCGGATCTAATTCTAGGCATTCCGCATAGTCAATTAATGTTTCTAATACATGTTTATTTGCTTGTTCTACTAAACCAGCTTCTGCATCTTTCAATGCTTGTGTTGCTGCTTCAATTTCTTCTACTGTTTTACTTTCTGATGCTTCAACAACAGCATATCCTGCTTCTTCTGCGTCATCTAATGGTAAGACACTATCTGGTGTGTACGCATCTCTATCTAAGCGATCAACTTTTTCAAGTTCTGCTTTTAGTGCATCAAGCGCTGCATTTATTGCATCGGCTTTATCTTGCGCTGTTTTCGCTTCAATTGCTTTGTTCAATGCATCTTTCGCTGCATCTACTTCTGCTTGTGTCGCATTTGGATCTGCTTGTACAGCTTTCGCTTTAGCTAATGCATCTTGGACTGCTTTATCCTCTGCATCTGAAGGATTTAATGTTAAGCCTTCGGCTGCTGTGATTGCTGTATTTAATGCATCTTTATTTGCTTTCGCAACTAAGCCTGCTTCTGCATCTTTCAATGCTTGTGTTGCTGCTTGGATTTCTTCTACTGTCTTAGCATCTGGTGCAGCTACAATTGCTTTGCCAGCTGTTTCTGCAGTATTCAATGGTTGAACACTATTTGGTGTATAAGCATCTTTATCTAATTGAGCTACTTTAGCTAATTCTGCTTTTAATGCATCAAGCGCTGCATTAATGGCATCAGCTTTATCTTGTACTGTTTTCGCTTCAATTGCTTTGTTCAATGCATCTTTCGCTGCATCTACTTCTGCTTGTGTTGCATTTGGATCTGCTTGTACAGCTTTCGCTTTTGCTAATGCATCTTGGACTGCTTTATCCTCTGCATCTGAAGGATTTAATGTTAAGTCTTCGGCTGCTGTGATTGCTGTATTTAATGCATCTTTATTTGCTTTCGCAACTAAGCCTGCTTCTGCATCTTTCAATGCTTGTGTTGCTGCTTGAATTTCTTCTACTGTTTTTCCAGCTGGAACATTCACAATTCCTTGTCCTGCTGTTTCTGCTTCAGCTAATGGTTTCACACTATTTGGTGTATATGCATCTTTATCTAATTGAGCTACTTTAGCTAATTCTGCTTTTAATGCATCTAATGCTGCATTAATGGCATCAGCTTTATCTTGTACTGTTTTCGCTTCAATTGCTTTGTTCAATGCATCTTTTGCTGCATCTACTTCTGCTTGTGTCGCATTTGGATCTGCTTGTACAGCTTTTGCTTTTGCTAATGCATCTTGAACTGCTTTATCCTCTGCATCTGAAGGATTTAATGTTAAGCCTTCGGCTGTTGTGATTGCTGTATTTAGTGCATCTTTATTTGCTTTCGCAACTAATCCTGCTTCCGCATCTTTCAATGCTTGTGTCGCTGCTTGAATTTCTTCTACTGTCTTAGCTTCTGGTGCAGCTACAATTGCTTTGCCTGCTGTTTCTGCTTCAGCTAATGGTTTCACACTATTTGGTGTATATGCATCTTTGTCTAATTGTGCTACTTTAGCTAATTCTGCTTTTAATGCATCCAAAGCTGAATTTATTGCGTCTGCTTTATCTTGAGCTGCTTTCGCTTCAATTGCTTTGTTCAATGCATCTTTTGCCGCATCTACTTCTGCTTGTGTCGCATTTGGATCTGCTTGTACAGCTTTTGCTTTTGCTAATGCATCTTGGACTGCTTTGTCTTCCGCATATGAAGGATTTAATGTTAAGCCTTCGGCTGCTGTGATTGCTGTATTTAATGCATTTTTATTTGCTTTCGCAACTAAGCCTGCTTCTGCATCTTTCAATGCTTGTGTCGCTGCTTCGATTTCTTCTACTGTTTTTCCAGCTGGAACATTCACAATTCCTTGTCCTGCTGTTTCTGCTTCAGCTAATGGTTTCACACTATTTGGTGTATAAGCATCTTTATCTAATTGTGCTACTTTAGCTAATTCTGCTTTCAATGCATCCAAAGCTGCATTTATTGCGTCTGCTTTATCTTGAGCTGCTTTCGCTTCAATTGCTTTGTTCAATGCATCTTTTGCCGCATCTACTTCTGCTTGTGTCGCATTTGGATCTGCTTGGACTTCTTTCGCTTTTGCCAATGCATCTTGGACTGCTTTGTCTTCCGCATCTGAAGGGTTTAATGTTAAGCCTTCGGCTGCTGTGATTGCTGGATTTAATGCTGGTAATGCTTCTGCTTTGTTAATTGCCGCTTTTAATTCTGTTTTATCTGCTTTTGCAACTAAGCCTGCTTCCGCATCTTTCAATGCTTGAGTCGCTGCTTGGATTTCTTCAACTGTCTTAGCGTCCGGCGCTGCAACGATTGCTTTACCTGCTGTTTCAGTAGTGTTTAGTGGTTGAACACTATTTGGCGTATACGCATTTTTATCAAGTTTAGCCACCTTAGCTAATTCTGCTTTCAATGCATCAAGTGCTGCTTGTTTTAACGCCGCTGCATCAGCTGCGTCTTTTGCGTCTGCTACTTTCTTAGCATTAATAGCATCATCTAACGCTGCTTTAGCTGCATCTACTGCTTCTTGTGAAGCATTCGGATCTGCTTGGACTTCTTTCGCTTTAGCTAATGCATCTTGGACCGCTTTATCTTCTGCGTCAGCTGGGTTAAGTTGACCTAAGCCTTCGGCTGTCGCAATTGAACTTTCTAATCCTGCTTTATCCGCTTTCGCTTGTAATGCATTTTTAGCGTCGTTGATTGCTTTTGCTGCTGCTTTCAACTCTTCTGGAGTCTTAGTCGTATCAGC
>NZ_QPMO01000036.1:0-2317 GCF_003344575.1 Staphylococcus sp. EZ-P03
CTACTTAGGGGGACTTAGGTTATCAATATATTTTTTGAACACTTTTAGCATATCATAATTTTAACTCTTTTAAAACAATACCCCTAAAGACTGTAAGGGGGAACTTAGATTATCAATAGATAATTGAACGCTTTTATATTGTATACGCAGTAAACTATGTATACACCGTTTACAGAGTATACATAGTTTATCACCTTATTCCTCTAGTTTGCTTTTTCTTGTTTTCTCTATCAAATTCTTTCTTGAAACTACTATCTAATCCCTTTTCTCTTGAGATATTAGATATGTTGTCAGCTAACTCTTTAAATACTTCTTTAAAGGCTTTAAAATCGCTTATACGGTCTTTTAAGAATCTTTTAGTAGATTGGTATATTAACTTAATTTCTTCTTTTAAATCGCCAATCTGGCTCTTTAAAGAAGTGTTTTCTTCATATAAATTATTATATCTTTTAACAAGATCATTATAATCATCAATATCTTTATCATTTTTATCTATCTGATCTTTTAATTCATTTTTTTAGATGCTTTGGCTGGGTGCTTCATCTTTTGAACTTGATGTTTGATATATTCCAAAAATGAGCATTGCAACCAAAGTATCTATTCATTTTTTCAGTGTGCTAGGCGGTTTGCTTGGTTATAAAACAACGGAGTGACTTCAAAATATGCAAGGGCGAAACTTGTGAGTGCATTTTACCCTTGCATATTTTTAATCACGTAGTTATAACCACGCTAAAGCAAACGCCTTACGCACACTAAATGAATAGCATACGTATTTAGGTGCATTTTTGAATTGGGCATATCAAACAAAAAAATAAAGCAAAGGACTTAATCAGTTGTCCTTTGCTTTATATAGGTTTTAATAAGACGATTTTAAGTAGTTTAATGATGAAGCCCTAACCTTATTGGGCTGAAATCGGCTTAAAATCGCTCTCTCAACACAGAAAATTTAATCAAATACAAAATTAAGTTTGTTTTCTTTCAATTCTAAATTTTGCATTAAATTTATTTCCATTTTTCGATACAAAGCCTTTAATTTCCGAGGTTTCTCCTTTGGTTAATAATTCTTTTAAAGATTTTTGTGGTAATTTCTTTTTGCTCCATGTTTTCGGTAAAGAAAACTTACAATCTTTGGTCTTATAGTTACTACAACCATAAAATTTTCCTTTATCTGTTACGTTACCGCCACATTTTGGACAAGTACCAAGTAGGTTATCTGCTTCTAAATTGTTGACATGTTCTTCAATTTTTTGATTATTTTCGAAACTTTTCGGAACGTTTTCAATAGTATATTTTATAAATTTTTGAATACTCGTCAAGAATTTTTCTTGTGTACCTGTATTTTCTTGGATTTTTTTCAAATATTTTTCCCATTGAGCAGTCATTTCTGCATTGGCAATGGGATCATTGCCAATGATTTCACACAAAGCATTGCCTTTTTCTGTTACTAGAATATTTTTCCCTTTGTTGCTGATGTATTGTTTATGTTTTAGATTTTCAATGATACTGGCTCTGGTAGCTTCTGTACCAATACCCTCGGATTCTTTTAAAATATCTTTATTCTCTTTATCTAGTTTGTTCCCTGCGTTCTTCATAGCAGTTAATAGTGTAACCCTCTGTATAGTATCTTTGGGGGTTTTGTTTCGCCTTTTTTATTTTCAAATCTGACGATTACCATATCATTTGCAGATACATTCGGTAGCGTATCTTCTGATGTATTATTTTTATCTTCATCATCAATATCAACTTCCTTTCGCAAAGAGTATATAATAATTATATACTCTTTGCGAAAGGAAGTTGATATTATGGATTACATTTCTGTGAAAGCCGCTTCTGAAAAATGGGGCATATCGGAAAGACGGATACAAAAATTATGTGAGGAAAATCGCATTGACGGAACTGAAAAATTTGGTC
Organism: Staphylococcus sp. EZ-P03; assembly: GCF_003344575.1. NCBI lineage: Bacteria > Bacillati > Bacillota > Bacilli > Caryophanales > Staphylococcaceae > Staphylococcus > Staphylococcus sp. EZ-P03. Next base: position 1,912 of record NZ_QPMO01000036.1, read on the forward strand.
GTGCATGGATGATACCAAAAGATGCAGAAAAACCCGTTGATGGACGTATGAAAACAAGGAACAAACAGGAGGAGAATCATGGAATTTAATGAAAAGCTACAACAGCTTAGGACTGGAAAGAACTTAACGCAGGAACAACTTGCGGAGCAATTATATGTATCAAGAACAGCCATTTCAAAATGGGAGTCAGGGCGTGGCTATCCAAGCATTGACTCCTTAAAAGCTATTGCAGAATTTTTCGGAGTAACAATAGATGAACTGTTATCCAATAGAGAACTGATTTGTATTGCAGAAAAAGATAGTCACCAAAAAACACAGCATATGCGTGATTTAGTATTTGGCTTGATTGATTGCTCTGTTGTAATGTTGTTTTTTATCCCTCTTTTTGGACAGCAAGGGGGCGAGA
>NZ_QPMO01000061.1:0-689 GCF_003344575.1 Staphylococcus sp. EZ-P03
ATCCCTAAAGGTCAAAATGGTGCGGATGGTCAATCAATCACAGTAAGATCAACAGCACCAGATGCGGATGGCAATACAGTTGTGACATTCTCAGACGGAACAACTGTCACAATTCCAAAAGGAGCTAAAGGAGACAAAGGTGAAACAGGCGCAGCCGGTACAAATGGTGCAGATGGAAAATCAATCACTATTACTGGCACAACGCAAACACCAGAAGGCAATACAGAAGTAACGTTTAGTGACGGTACTAAAGTAGTGATTCCTAAAGCGAAAGATGGCAAATCAGTAACAGTAACGCATACAGCACCTGATGCAGACGGTAATATTGTTGTCGACTTCAGTGATGGCACATCTATCACAGTACCAAAAGGTGCGAAAGGTGATACAGGTGCGAACGGTCAAGACGGAAGATCAGTGACTATTACAAGTGTTGAACCACAAGCAAATGGTGATACAAAAGTAACATTCAGTGATGGTCGTGAAGTAGTCATTCCTAAAGGTGCGAAAGGCGATAAAGGTGACACAGGTGAAAACGGAACTTCAGTAACAGTAACAAATACAGAAGTTCAACCTGACGGTTCAACAAAAGTAGTCTTTAGCGACGGTAAATCTCTAGTTATCCCTAAAGGTCAAAATGGTGCGGATGGTCAATCAATCACAGTAAGATCAACAGCACCAGATGCGGATGG